>JBHLPL010000145.1:0-3082 GCA_048939465.1 Promethearchaeota archaeon
CTACCTTCCCATCACCAATATTTCTGAATTCACCTCGCTGCCTCTGCATTTGCTCGGCACCCTGATTCTAGTCGTATTTGGATACGTAGTTACGACAGAAATAGTAAAACTAGCCTACTTCAAAAGACTCATAAAACCAAAAATCAAGCCTACAGTAGCTGCTCAAGTAAGACTGCTAGATGTCGTAGCGATAATATGTTTACGTTTTGAAAACGAGACTTCCATCGATTCTCTGTCTAACGATCTAATGGAGAGTGTAAGTTATCCCCTTGCCCCCGAGCAAATTATCTACAGCCTCCATCACTTGCGGCGTGCGGGCCTAGTCAGCATTAACTGGCGTGAAAGAATCATTAGACGTGAAAAACCAATGAAGGACTATGTAATGAAAGACGTAGCTAGCGAATATGGGCCAAAAATAGTTAAGGACTGGCGCAAGATCAGCTCCATCATTCAAGCTAAATACGGCAAAGTGAACCAAGAATATCAAACCTTGCTGTTCTCATAAAAGTGTATGAACCCAAATAATACCCTAATCTAACCTGGTGCTGATGATCCTAAAGCCTCATCTGTGCACCATTTTTAATCTTTTCATCGAACGTTCCAGCGTATATTTTTCGCATTTTTGTTGACGAAGTATATTATTAATCCAAATAGGCCCCATATAATTCCGAATGCCAGCGATTTCACGTCAAAAAATGCTAGAAGCCCAATTGAGGTAATGATTCCAATGATTGGTGTTATTGGATAGAGTGGTGTCTTGAATGGGCGATGCAGGTGGGGTTTGCTTCGTCTGAGTTTGATCAATGACAGGTTGACCAAAAAAAAGCCTATCAAAAATCCGAAATTGATTGAATAAACCACGAATTCGAGATCATTTACTATGGAGAAAAGAATGATAAGGATTGAACCGCAGACAATCGATACATAGGGAGTTTTATACTGTTCATGAACTTTGCTAAGGAACTTCGGAAAATGTCCATTCCGCCCCATGGCACAAGCAACCCTAGAAGAAGCAATAATTGCTGAATTGAGAGAAGTCAACGCTGCAATCAGTCCAGCAACGGTAAGCAGTATCACGCCTATGCCGCCCAAAGTTTTTTCCGCCACCAAATTCAATGGAGCCAGCGACTTGCCTAGAACGTCGATAGAGACTATACCAATCGTCACGTATGCCACAAGACAATACACAATTATCAGGACGATTGAACAGAGAATCATTGCCGTCGGAATCGTTTTCTCCGGCTTCTTTATTTCCGCTTGAGCAGCCGCTATCGCTTCAACTCCTACATATACTTCGAAAATAAAAGCAACAGCTGCAATCATGCCAAATGGACCTTTTGGCATAAAGGGCTCGAATGCGTTGGACCTAAAGCCATGGATCAATCCAGCTCCTATGAATAAGAATATTATTGCCAGCAGCATAGATGTCAAAAGCGTTTGTGCAATGCCGGCTTCCTTGATACCTTTCATGTCGACAACTGTAAAGACAATTACCAAAATGATTGTTATCAAAAATCTGTTGATTGGTATGAGATATGAGAGTATGTAAGCTGAACCTAAAACCATCAGTGTGGCGTAGAAGATGTTGCTAGACCATTCATACCAGCCAGTGAGAAAGCTCGGACGACCCTTGAACGCTTCTTTGACGTATGCGTATTCGCCGCCCATTTTGGGCATTGCGGCTCCGAGTTCGCAATAAGAAAGCATTGTAGCCATGTTAATAATTCCACAAAGGAAGAAAGACAGAATCACTGCGGGTCCTGCTATTTCAACGGCTGGGCTAAGTATTACAAAGATGCCTGCGCAAATAGTGCTTCCCAAGCCCATCATTGTGGCGTGTAAGAGTCCAAGCTCTCTTCTTAAGCTCATACATAGTTCTCCAGCAGAACAGCGTCACTCGGGACTCCCTTATCTTAGGCGCCTCCACAGATTGTGCCAGACCAAGCCACAACGCGACTCTTGCTCTTAACCTTTTCCTTTGACATAGAAGATCGAAAACAATTGACCGAAAAGGAAGGAGTCTATTGCACCCTGGAAGGATTAGAACTCCCGCTATTACGTCGCTGGAGAACAAGTGTTGCCGAACCGTTTGGTGCGCCCGGGATGCATGCATGCAGTGGAACAAAACATACGGAGGAAGATATTCCGAGGAAGCTAGGTCTGTGGTTCAGACTGGCGATGGAGGATACGCAATTGCTGGCGACACCTGCTCATATGGCACTGAAAGCACTGACTTCTGGCTAGTGAAGACCGACGCTGATGGGAACATCGAGTGGATACACGACTGGTTCAGAAATGGCTTAGCTTGGACTGATTCCACAGCCAATACAATCACGCTGTACAGAGGCACAACTGACTTCCACTGGAACTATGTGTGCGCGCGTCTGGAAAATATCAGAACCACCTACTTAAAAATACTGAATACACTGCCATTCTATCTGTACCTTGGAGTGGAAACTAGGCATGCATGCATATGCGCGGGTTTGAAAAACTTATTTTTTGCTTTCCAGAAATTCTCTTCGCATAAATCCGGGGATTGGTGGCAATATGTCTTCTTCCTCAAACTTCTTTTTTATCATTTCTGTAATCTTGGACTTGATGAATTCCTCGTTTTCAGGTGCATTTATCCAGAACAGAGACTCTATTTCTGTGGTCCATTCTTTACTCCGTACAACAAACCTTATTTCTCTTCTTCTCTTTTCGTCCACGACAACGTTTGGGTGGCTTCTAAGAACGCTCTCTATGGCTTTTTTGGCTTTTTCAATGTTGAAAACATAGTCGATGTAAGAAATGATGGATGCTACGGTCTCCTTCTTCCCGCCAGTGAGATTAACTATGTTTTGTTGTAACAGCATGGAATTTGGGATTATGATCTCGTTTCTATCGTAAGTCTTCAGTTTAGTTGTTCTGAGGCTTATGTCAGTAACCACACCCGTCAAGTTCTCGACTCGTATTACATCACCGGTTCTGTAGGTCTTTGCTGAGATTATCAGTAACCCGGAAACCCAATTTTCAATTATGTCCTTCAATGCAAAGCCGATTATTAGAGCTCCAATTCCTAAACCGGCAACTAGCCCTGTCA
>JBHLPL010000008.1:0-32453 GCA_048939465.1 Promethearchaeota archaeon
TCTGCAGAGATAAGGAACCTGAGTACAAAGAGGTTGAGAAGAATCACTGGGTGGCGTGCCATCTATACGATTAAAACAATTCTAATCTCCCTTCCACCTTTTTGGAATTTACGTGTAAAGCCTGTTTTTGTACATGTGTGTCCCTCTTCAGTCAGACATGCTTCTATTTCCGTTCTTAATAAAAGAAAAGGACTCTAAAAAAATGCTAAGAATTTGGCAAAAAACAAAAAGATATAAATACTTAAAGAAAACATACTGAACGCCAAAAGTAAGGGTAGAGGAAAGTCTTCTAACTGAGGAGGAAATACAATGAAAAAGAAAGCAATATTGCTATTAGCAGTGCTCCTCGTTTTAGCCGTACCTTTAGCAATCCCATTAATGCCAGTCAGAGCCCAGAGTCTTCAAATATCACACTCATTCACGGCAGGCTTGTGGGACGGATCCCCATACGTGGAAAAATCAAACGGAACATGGGTCTACCACGATCCCGCGGATGTCTATGACAATGCTACCGTAGTTACATGCCCGTGGGAAATGTCCCCTTCAGGATATGCACCACTGATACAATATATAAACTTCACAATCTATCCTGAAACCGGTTCAACCGAAAACTACGTCGTACACAATTCTTCAGAAATTGACCCAGATACATTGGAGCCTATTGGACCCCCCGGTTCATCAGGTGATTATAGCTGGAACTTGAGTAAATCGGTAACTGCTGCGTCTGCGGACGTAGGATTCTGGTTCAAACTCCAATTCCACATGGAGCTTACCAACACCTCAACATATGATAGTGCTAACGTTACAGTCTATTACTCGGATACCATTCCTTGTACAGACCCGAGTGTCACCGTAGATCCTATGGATTCATCTGATTCAGATAATTATGTACGCGGAACATTCTATATAGACTGGGCAGTGGAACCGGCCTTTGCCGACTGGATCAATGTAAGCGTTCTTCTGACAAATGGAACTGCCATCATTAACCAAGTCTATGACTGGATGACCTGGCCAGGATACGGATCGCATATTGTTCAGACAATAGGAGACGACGTTACAGATGGGGCTTATACTCTTTCAGTAATCGTCGTCGATAACACGACTGACGATGACAATCACGGAGTATCTATAGTCGGCAACTACACAGCGATACTCACGGTTGCTAACAACTACTACACCCTGACTGATGCTAATGTATACTTTGCCATGCCTCTGGTCTCCACTGAAAGCGAAGATGCCGTAGAAGGCGTTGTCAACATACTGTTTGAAATCGTGATGGGTTCACTAATCGATGTGGAAGGTCTGGGTTCAGACGTATTCGCCGATAGCTCTGCCGATGGGGTTACCAGCTGGTCAAACATATCCTGGTGCAACATGACCCTAATCTCACCTAACGCCACAACACTGATAGGACCCAATGCAAGTATAGCCTATCTCTATTCAGACTACTGGCTCCCAAGCGGACTGTGGTATTTGGACGCTGTAGGCTTCATGTCAACAATCGATACTGCTGAGTGGCCTGATGGAACATGGAGTGTTGAATACTTCGTAAATGACACTTCTGGCCATTCCTTAATTGTCGAAGGAGAGGTTCTAGCTGATAACACGGTCCCTGCTGTTGCCATAACCTCGCCTGCGGATGGAGCAGAGGTCACCGGAGAGATATCTATTGATTTCACGATAACTGAAGTCAATCCAGTGTCAGTTAGCATATCAATAGGTGGTTTGCCGACTGATCTTGTCATCGGGGAACTCAACTTCACAGGCGGTACTAACTCATTCACCTTTGACACTACTACAGTCGGCGACGGAGAACTGGCCATTGAAATCAACGTTGAAGATAACAACCTGTTGGGCTCTGATTCAATTGCGGTGACTGTTGTCAATACCAGGAATTCAGCAAACAGCTTCTACAGTCAAGGTATGATTCTTGGTCTCGGCGTAGGCATACCGATATTCCTGCTGATTGGGTACGCACTTGGTTCAGCTCTGATGCGCGGTAAATTCAAATAATTTAAACACCCTTTCCTTTATTTTTTTGAATTTTCAGCATGGTAAATCTTTTAACGGTATATCCTTCTAGAATTCTCAGGTGCTAGTATTATGGAGAGCCGTAATTCTAACATTGATGAGGACCAACCTACCCTGGTACTGAAGAGCCTGGACCAGGCGGCTAGAATACTCGATGATATTCTGGGCGCTCTTGATTCTGTGAGCAGAATGAGTGTCTCTCGTCTTATGCTAGGCTCTATCCTTTCCTACCCCAGGGGAATTGAAGAGAAGATGAAATATAAGAATGCCGCGATGGGTCTTAAGACCGTTAAGGAGCTTATGGACGTAGTTCGCAAGAATCAGGAGTATCTGCAGAATGAAGTAACTGACGACAGCGAATTCTTTGGACATCTATTGAAGATCCTTAATGCTGATTTCGACGGAATGATAACTGTCCTTCTTCAATATAAGGGTGCCCGGGCGATAGGGCTTAGGATAAAAGACATCTTTGAAGAGGTAAGAGAAGTTGCTTCAACGATAAGGCATTTTGTCGAGAAGTAGCACATCGGGTTCTTCTGTAAATGAATGGATTTTCGAAAACAGTTCAGTTACCTCCCAGGCAGAGTTGGGGCAGTTCTATCTTCTTCTCCGCAAGAAGACTCCACCCGAAAGCGTGAAGATGAATTGCGAGGAGTTTAAATAGTTGTTTTCACGAGAAGCATATTGAATTGAGTCGAGGTAAAACTCGCCAATTCTCAAATAGGGTGTCAGGGCAGGAACTGCCCGCAGAGCCTGTGAGACATGTCCCGGTGGGGAATGGATGAAACAGGAAGCTCCATCCGAAGGGTGGGGTAGTTCACAAACCGGTTGTTCTTACTAGTCTTGGTGATTCTGCAATGATCCCGATACAGAGGGTAGTTTTATACAAACACGGAGTCGGATACTTCGAAAGGCGGGGAAAGGTCAGAGAAACAGCAGCGTTGAAATTAAGGTTCAAGAAAGCTGAGATGAGTGATGTTTTGAAAAGCCTTTCTGTGATGGATTTGGGCGGTGGAAGGGTTTCTACCGTATCCTATGAGGCCGCTCCCACCATTTCGAAACTGCTTGAGAATATCGCAGTCAATGTACCTGAAACGAGTTCCTTAACCGAGCTGATAAAGCAAATCACTGGTATTGAGGTTGAGATTTCTTTCAACGGAGAGAAAACTCAAGGAAGAGTTCTGGGAATCGAGACCACCGTGGAAGTGGAGGATAAGGTTAAACGAAATATCGACCACATCGTCCTTTTGAAAGATGATTCAATAATTACTGTGAAGCTTTCAGACATCAAGAATCTAGCTATTATGGATGAGGATGTTAAAAGAGATCTAGCGTATTTTGCGGACATCATTTCAGACTCAAAGAAAGAGGAGCTTAAGTCCGTTACCATTCTTTTTGAAGGAGAAGGAGAAAGAGATGCTGTGATATCTTACATGATTGAGGTCCCGGTCTGGAAAACAAGCTATCGATTGATAATCTTTGAAGATCGGACAGTCCTTCAAGGATGGGCTATCGTGGACAATATCTTGGATGAAGACTGGGATGGTGTGGGGCTTTCGCTGGTTGCAGGACTGCCGATTTCATTTCGTCACGATCTGTACACTCCCCGGTATGTTGTCCGTCCTGAGGTAGAAGTTGAAGAAAGACTTGGGGTGGCTCCAGTAGAACTTGAAGAAGGGGCTGAAGCTGCTGAGCGGGCCGAGATGAAGGCATATGCGCTGGCAGATAGACCAGCTCCCGTGGGGGGTCCCGGCCTAGCTAAGAAGGCCAGAGCTTTCCGCAGTGCCATGGAACCACGAATGGACCGTGCAATTGAGACTGTTGAAACCATCGCGGAGGCCAAGGAAGCTGGAGAATTCCTGGTGTATAATGTAACTGTGCCTGTTACCGTAAAAAGGAATCAATCTGCTCTTGTTCCCATTCTGACTAGTGATGTGGATGGAAAGAAAGTTCTTGTGTATCAAGAGCATGCAAGACGCGGCAATCCGATCATGTGTCTTGAACTGACCAACAATTCCGATCTGACTCTGGAAAGCGGACCGGTTACTGTCTACGATGGAGGTGTTTATTCAGGTGAATGCATGCTACCTTTTATGGCGGAGGGTGAAAAGCGTCTCTTACCTTATGCTGTTGATCTGGAAACGACGGTGACTCGTGAGGATAGAATGAAGGACGAATCCGTCCACAAGGTCATTGTACGGGGACCGGTTGTTGAGAGTCTATATTATAGAGCCCGTGAAGCCAAATACAAAATCAGGAACAAGACCGATGAAAACAAGGAGATAATCGTAGAGCACGAAAAAGAGCATGGATTTGAGCCTGTTGATATGGAGAAGCCGAGCGAAGAGACTGCAAGCTATTATCGATGGAGAATAGCAGTTGATTCGAAAGAGACAACGGAGTTCGTTGTAAAACTAAGAAGGCTGATCTCATCAAGTTTGTCCGTTGTCGGAATTACTTCTTCCGTACTTGAATTCTATTTGAGAAACAAATTAATCTCAGAAGAGGAATCTGAATACCTCGGCAAAATAGTCAAACTCTCTGAAGAGAAAACTGGTATTGAAGCGGAAATAGCTAAGTTAGAAGGTATGCAGAAGAAGATCTTTGAAGATCAGCCGAGACTGAGGGATAACCTTAAGGCGTTGGGCAAAACCAGACAGGAGGACGAGCTTAGGACGAAATATGTCACAAAGCTATCTGAACAGGAGGACGCTTTAGAGAAGCTCAAAAAGCGAAGAGATTCTTTGTCTTCGAAATCTCACAAGTTGCAGTTGGAAATTGATGCGGCAATCAATGAGTTTGCGAAGTCTCGACAAGACCACTAGAAGGAAGCCTTTCCCTTCCTGTTTTGACCTCACTCAGATTCTTGTCTCCAAATTCTTTTAAGAATAATTCTTTCAGGAAGAATATTAAGGCCGGGAATTTATCTTGGCGTGAACAGCGTTAGTTTGGAGGTCTTGACATGAGAATCTTGACAACGGTTATTGGAAGCTACCCTGTGTGCGGTAACGAAGGTCCAGACGCTATTAGGGCAGCTGTAGATGTTCAGCTTAGTGCCGGCATAGACTTGATAAGTGACGGACAAGTTAGACATGATATGATAAAATACTTCACAAGTCATATTCCCGGTTTCGAGATAAAGGGGAACGAATCGGTAATAGTTGGTAAAATCCATCCGAGTGATGACAAGTCGATAGCCGTAGACGATCTTATGCGGGTCAAAAAATATGTTAAGGGCAGAGCAAAGGTGAAGGGCATAATTACTGGACCCATGACTCTTATCTCTTCATGTAAGATCACCAAGGACTCACCTTATGATAACATTTTTGATAGAAGGCTTTATGAGGATGCAGCTGAAGCTCTAGCAGTGGAAGCGAAGCAACTGACAAAGGCAGGAGCTGATTCCATCCAGGTAGATGAGCCCTTCTATTCTGTGGGAGTCCCTATGGATCTTGCTAAAGAGTGCGTAGAACTTATTGTTAACAGCCTTCGTGTACCCGTTTCCCTTCACGCATGCGGTGACATAGGAAAGGTATTCGATCGTCTGCTCGACTTCGATGGAGTGGACGTGCTCAGCCACGAATTTGCTGCCTCCCCCCGTAATCTTGAGGCCGTTACTCGACAGAAGCTTGAAGAGCACGATAAGAAACTTGGAGTGGGCTGTGTAAAGACGAATACAGAGCAAATTGAGACGCAGAAAGAGGTCTTGACTTTACTCAAGAAGGCAGCTGAACTGGTTGGTTTTGAGAATATGTGGATTCATCCGGACTGCGGCTTGAGACTACTGAATTGTGATGTTGCAGAATTGAAGCTTAAGACAATGATGAACGCCACCCGACAATTCATTGAGGAGTCAGACATAGAGTCCGAGATATAGTTGTGGCTCTTAGTCCGTTCAATTCTCGGAGAGCTCAATCGATTCTAGGAGGAGCTTCCTTTCTGATTTCAGAAATTAGAAGATTGGAATCTAGGTATATTGTAAACGAGTGATCTTCATGTTTCAGTACCACGGGTACGGGGAATTTCTCGGCCTTTTCTATTTTGGATTTATCAATTGAGAATTGTATTCTACTACTGCAGTGCGGGCAGACAACAACCTTCGATATTCTTCTCAGAGGCTCTGGCTCTTCTTCGGGTTCTATCTTGAATGCAGTTCGTTTCTTATCTATCCAGCTATGTATTGTAACTCTGGCTTCTGCCAAAAAGGACTTGAGATTGCTAAGCATATTCAGAACTGTAGTCTTGACTCGCTGCTTCTTGATTCCAGTCTCAGACATGAAGAAAAGTGATAGATTGTAACCCGGTTCCGGCTTCTCTAGAACCGTGAAGACCCCCTTCTCGCCCAGCTTTCGTGTGAGTTTGTTCAATATGTAAAGGTCAAATTCATCTTTTACAGGAAATGCTAGTGACAAAACTGCGGAGTTGATGGTTTTTTTGGCGACTCCGTCACTGACTTTGAACTCCTGATATTTCGCATGTTCGCATATTTCGTCACTAAACACACACGGATAGTCTGGTCCGTGGGTTGGACAGTTGAATGGTTCTAGATTCAATATTATGTCTAGTACTTGATCTACTCCCATGAGCTTAGGAGGTTCCTTAACATCAATTCTGCAGAACTCAGCGCCTTCCCACATGCTACTGGCGAGTTCAATCTGGTGATTTGGGGCCAGAGCAGTCGTAATCTGATTCGAGGCAGGGATACATACAAAGTTACATAAGGCCACTTTTGAGAATTGTTTTCCCCTCTCAAACGCAGGGCAGTGTGTGATCTTGAGTGTGAGATTGCCTTCGCCGAACTTCTTTACATCAAACTCAAAGCCAAGAATTGGCAAACTGTTTTGATAGAATTCTTCTGTGACATCTATTCCTTTTCCGACTATTCGAAGAGTGTTCTTTATCTGAGACATTAACGCACCCATCGATTTTTCCCTCTGCTCAGAAAGCAGGGTTGTTGCATCGCCCCCATATTTCTTCACGATCTCAGCGATGGCCTCGGTTTGAATTAGGAAGAGTGCATCATGCAAAATCTTAAGCCTCGATTGGATATCCGTTTCGGATACTCCATCCACTATCGGTCTGTCATCCATTTCTATTACCTCTGTCGGTGGGTTTGAATCATGTTCAAGCAAATACACTCGATTCTCACTAATAAAGTCTTTCTAACGAATATGAGGCATAAGATAGAAAACATTTATTACACAAAATAAAGAGAACTTTATTCAATGATAAGGAGGCAAAATTATGGGAAATCTGAGAATTTTCAGGAAAGCTCTGACGATGACTACCAGATCAAAAAGGAGGTTCTTTTCTGCTATTGGCATTTACTGCGTTCTCTCGTGGTGGGTTGCGATTTCAATACATCTAGGAGAAACCGTTCTCGCTATTATGGGAATCCTTGGCGGACTTATCGTTGCAGTTCTGTACGGCTTTGTCTTAACTCAATTTAGAAAGACTCAGATCGCCACCCTAAAATGCATAGGGTGGGGGAATGACAATATTCGACTTTTGATGATCGGTGAACTCCTGCTAGTTTCTCTCCTAGGATTCATCATAACGCTGGAAATAGACATTCACATTTTGGGATTAAGTTGGTATGTTGGTGTAGCACCTGGTATAATAACTCAGTTTGTTTTCTCAGGTCTTTCTCTGGCTCTTACGTTTGTGATAGTGATTTTCGCTCAAATGCCAGGAATTATTATCGCTCACTGGAGGACTCTTCAGGTTAGACCCATGGTGGCACTAAAGGCATAGAATGAGGGGGTTAAAAAATGTCAAAAGAAGAATCCATAATTCTCGCGCAAGGCGTCTCAAAAGAGTACAAACGTGGGAGAGAAGTAGTCCAGGCGCTAAGAGGCGTGAACCTCGAAATCAGAAGAGGAGAACTTGTATGTATTTTTGGTCCCAGCGGAAGCGGTAAGACGACTCTACTGAATGTGTTGAGCGGACTGGACCAGCCTTCTGTTGGACGTATCATACTGGATGGTACAGACACAAGTGTGCTGGATGAAAGACTCTTCCCCAGAATCAGACGAGAAAAAGTTGGTTTTGTCTTTCAAGATTTCAATCTAGTACCTGATATGACAACCATAGAAAACGTTGAATCTCCTCTCTGGCCCACTGATACCAAATCGAAAGCAATCGAAAACAAAGCCTTGGCCCTGCTAAGAGAGGTAGATCTCCTTGAAAGAAAAGATCACAGACCGAAGCAGCTTTCTGGGGGCGAGCAGCAAAGAGCAGCTATCGCTCGTGCGTTGGTTAACGATCCTACTGTGCTATTTGCTGACGAACCGACGGGAAATCTCGATACCAAGACTGGTCAGGAAATCATGAGACTCCTCAGAAGAATTAATAAGGAACAAGGAACGACCGTCATAGTCGTAACCCACGATCAGAGTCTACTGGAATATTCGGATAGAGCTTTCAACATCGTCGATGGAAAGGTATCGGAAGTTAAGTCGCGTAGGGCATCTTAGGAGCTCGGTCTCCATTGCTCTACCGCCCCGCTCTTTTTTTTGGTGTTCCTCTTATATCAAGAGTTTTAAGAGCGTAGAACTAAGCTTTTATCTTCTTCTCCGCGAGAAGACTCCGTCCGAAAGGATGGAGACGAATTGCGAGGAATTTAAATACCTGTTCTGACGATAGACATGTAGAATTGAGTCGAGGTAAAACTCGCCAATTCTCAAACATAGAGTCTCAGGGCTAGGAAATGCCCGCAGAGAGCCTGCAAGACACATCCCTTTACGGAATGGATGAAGCAGGAAGCCCCATCCGAAAGGGTGGAGTAGTTCACATCTCTTCAACGAATTACTCTCTGAGAGTGAGTCCAAATGAGTTCTGGCAAAAAATCCATGAAATCCATAATAAAGAAGATGGATCAGAACATTAACGAGGTCAATGTGAAGCAGATCGATGACATGGTAAATGAGATAATCTATACAAAAGCTAAGGATGGAAGAATCTTTGTAGCAGGAACGGGCCGATCCGGTCTCGTAGGAAAGGCGTTCGCCATGCGCCTGTATCACCTAGGTTTTGATGTGGTTGTTCTTGGCGAAACCATAGTACCTTCAGCATCGAAAAGAGATTGTGTGGTGGCGATATCTGGTTCCGGTAAGACGGATTTCACGGTAGACACGGCAGGATTGGCCAGAAAGATTGGGGCTCGCGTTATTGGGGTTACCAGCGAGGAGGAATCCCCACTCGCAAAGATAAGCGATATTGTTGTTATTGTCAAAGGTAGAACTAAGGAAATGGTGGATGAATCGAAGGAGAAATTCAAGTGGGATGCTAGGCAAATAACGGGCCTTCATGCGCCTCTGAGCCCTCTCGGCTCGATGTTTGAACTTACGGTAATGCTATTCCTCGAAGGGATAATTGCAGCCCTGATTGAGAAGCTGAAGATATCGGAGGATACTATCCAAGAAAGACATGCAAACATTGAGACCATTACGTCTTGAGTACCTCTTGGTCTGTATTTATCACGTGGTGTCGCGGCTGGTTCTATGTCGGAAGAAACTGGCTTACCCATGGCCAAAGCATTCCGATTGCCACAGAGAACAAAAAAACACCAAAGATGATTTTGAGTTTTTTGGACGAGATGCCCAAAGCTATACGTGGGCCCAAGTATGACCCAATGATGCTACCAATGACAACAACGATGCCTAACACAACATCCAGACTACCAAAGACAGCATGTCCCATTGTTCCGCATATTCCTGTCATTATGATAGTAAACGTTGATGTTGCTACAGCTATGTGAATCGGCATCCCGCAAATGAAAACCATGACAGGAACAATTACGGCGCCTCCTCCGAGACCAAGCAACCCCCCCGCCAGCCCCGCGAAAAATCCTGCAATGAGACTCGGAATTATCTGTATAATATACTCGCTCCTCCTTCCATTTGAGTCGATTATTGCTCGTTTCCAAGTGAATCTTTTGGGTGTGCACTCTGTCACCTCCTTTTCTCCAACATTTGCCCGTATCATCATGGCCAAGCTGGTAGCCATAAGGACGGCCCCGAAGATTGCTTGGAGTCCTAATGATTCTAATTGAGTGGAGAGCAAGGCTCCTAAGAATGCTCCAACAGCAGCGGGGAGCCCTAATGCCAGTCCTACTCTATAATCTACCATATTCTTCCTTGCATAGGCGATCGTACCCGAGATCTTGGAAAAGATTATCATGAACATACTAACTGCCACTGCCGCGTGAATATCCACCCCAAATATCATGACAAGAATCGGGACTAGGAGAGATCCTCCTCCGATGCCTATCATAGTAGATATACAACCTACTCCCACAGACATCAGCGAGACTGCCAACGCAATATACCACGGAAATATCATTCTATCTTCTTCTCCACAGGGCTCCATCCGAGAGGGTCAAGATGAATTGCGTTGTGTTTAAATGACTTTCTGGTAATTAAGTTTTGGGTTTGCTGCTCGCAAGAGGAGGGTTGCCCGTGGGCATGGACATAAAACTCGGTCTGGGAGCGCAGGTCCTGCGGGCACGTCTTGCTCGACAGCGTGCTTGAGTGCTTGTGGTACAGTAGAGATCGAGCTCACCCGGAGGTGAAAGCCTTCCTGTGCGGTCATTGATCTAGAGCGTAAAGACCTGTCCTCTGAGGAGCCGAAGCGTCCTCGGGAGTATGAAGCCGAGAGGGAGAAAATTCCTTGTGAAAGCTAGGAGAAGTTCGCACAGTATTCTCCTAACACATTCTTCCTTCTCCTCTTGAATTTCTGGCAAAAACCTTCAATTGCTACTTAGGCTCTGTTCTTCACGATCGCTTTAGGCAGAAGAATCCACCAATATCGTTAAATCCTTTGGCATTTTAGGTGACATCTGAAATGTCCCAAGACGGAAAAAGCAAGAAGGAGTTGATTCGGGGAGTCTTCGACGGTATCGTTCCGGAAGAGATTCCACTGAACATCGAGCTGGGAGTCCCTGAGATTGAAGCGCAGTATGGGGACATAGTCAATATATCGTGCAGGATTTCACGCTTCCGAAGGTTCTATGAAACCGGTGGTCCCTTTGGAAGGAGCAAAGGAACCATCCGGAGATGGGCAGAACGATTTGACATAGATACATATAAGTGGCCTAATCCAAAGGCAATAGGTAAGACCCTAAGAGAAGAGATAGCTCATACTGTGAAACAATTTGGTAGCCGATTCATTATCTGCAAGATACTGGGTCCAACTGAAACAGCTGAAGGATTCTGCGCTTCGGGTCAGGATGAAAAGGCAAAGCGTCTTGATCAAGTACAGCACAATTTCGATTTTGCTATGCTGTCCTTTCTAAATCCTGAATCTGCCGGCGAACTACATAAGAGAGTCACTACCTACATCGAGGAATGTATTCGAACTGCTGGAAGTCTAATGGAAGTCGATGCGATTAGAATCGCAGATGACGCCTTTGATTACAACCGACCCCTATATCCAAATGGCTTCATAGAAACCGTTTACTTGCCCACTCACGAGATTCTTGCCAATCTCATTCATAACACAGGAAAGCTTGGGATTATGCACTGCGATGGAGACATTCTCATTCTCAATGTTGCCAAGAGACTAAGCAACTTTTACCGTGGATTTCATCCCTTGGACCTGGTATCCAGGATTACCGCGAAAGACGCGCAGAATTGGATAAGACGCCTAGGGGAAGCCAGAAAAACCCTTCCCGAATCCGTTTTCTTCACGGGGATTCCAGTTGAATTCCTATATGATTCAAGAGTATCTTCAGAGGAATTATGCGAGGTCTGCAGGAAGGCGATACTGTCAGTAGGAAAAAGATATTTGGTTCTGAGTACGACTCACCGTCCTTTCCCAGGATCTAGTATTAAAACACAAGGTGTGATAGAAAAAATCGGGTCAATAAGGAAGCTGATTTAAAAAAAAGAAGGAGCTAGTGTTTCACGGACTTGATAAGCATCTTAAGCGGTATGCTTTGAGACTCACCTGACGGTAGTCTCCTTAGAATCATTAGCGGCAAAACACCCGCGTTTAGTTCTTCTTCGGCTACTTTGATGGGGTCCATTTTCCCTTCTGTAATATTGAGGATGATTGGTGCTCCCATGGCGATTTGGATTGCTCTAGCGCCGATTATTCGACTTTTTTCATATCTTGTTAGAGTGGGTGGACCGATTTCTATTTCCATCTCCTCTTTTGACTTTATGCTCCTTTTAGCTCTTTTTGGGGTTTTCCGTTTCTTACTGGTGCTCTCGGTGCTCTTCTTAGGGGCTTTCTTGGTTTTCTTAATCTTTTTTTGTGTCTTAGTACTCTTCTTCTGGTCCCCCAACACCTTCAGCTCCGGGTGGCCCTCCCATTTTTTCTTTACTTGATGCTATTACATCGTCAATCCTTAGAATCATCTCTGCTGCTTCGCCAGCTGACTTGATTGCCTGCTTCTTAACAGATACAGATTCCCAGACGTCAAGCTGACTCATGTCTCTGACCCCACCGTCGTACACGTCGACGCCTGTCCATTTCTCACCCTTTTCATGCCTAGCTCTCAGTTCCACTAATATGTCGATAGGATCGAGTCCGGCATTTTCTGCAAGAGTTCTCGGAACGGTTTCTATAGATTCCGCGAATTTGGTCACCGCCAGCTGTTCTCTTCCACTGAAGCTTTCTGCGTAGTCTCTTATATCCTTTGCAACCTCGATCTCAGATGCGCCGCCGCCAGCTACGACCTTTGATTCGTGAATAAGGTTCCTAACAACGCATAGCGCGTCATGAAGCGCTCTCTCTGCTTCTTCAACTATCAACTCTGTTCCTCCGCGAATCAGTATGCTTACTGACTTGGGATTCTTGCAACCCTCAATGAATACCATGTCATTGTCTGAGATTTTTCGCTCTTCGACCAATTCCGCTTTCCCGAGATCTTCTGGTGAAATATCATCGAGGTTAGTAACGATTTTTCCTCCGGTGGCTCTGGCGAGCTTCTCCAAATCTGATTTCTTTACACGACGAACAGCCAGTATTCCCTGCTTAGCTAGGAAATGTTGAACAAGGTCGTCAATTCCTTTTTGACCTAACACAACATTTGCGCCGCTGGCCTTTATCTTATCCACTCTTTCCTTCAACATGTTTTGCTCTTCTTCAAGGAATGCCTGCATTTGCTCAACCTTAGTTATATTGATTTTGGCGTCAAACTCTGTTTTCTCGACTTCCAATGGAGCATCTAGGAGGGCTATTTTGGCATTAGTCACCCTCTTGGGCATACCTGGGTGAACTACTTCCTTGTCTAAAATGATACCATTTATATAAATTGTGTCCTCCAGACTCTCCCCCTGTACCTTTTCGACCTTGATGTTATCAATATCGACTTTGTAGTCCTCACCGACTTTGTCAGCAACCGACCGAACAGCTTTGACGGCTAGCTCAGCTAGACGATCTCGAGACCCCGCAATAACCTTGGTAGACATTGTAGTCCGGGCAGCCTTTCTGAGCATTTCCTCATTGTCAACTTCGAACTCTTCCGCGATTTGATCTAGTACTTCAATCGCCCTTTCCGCAGCCTTCCTATAGCCTTCAAGGATTATAGTTGGATGAATATTCTTGTCTAGTAATTCTTCTGCTCTCTTAAGCAGTTCTCCGGCAAGAACAACAGCGGTTGTTGTTCCATCTCCTACCTCATCATCTTGAGTCTTTGCGACCTCAACCATCATTTTTGCGGCTGGATGCTGGACATCCATTTCCTTAAGTATTGTGGCACCGTCATTTGTTATGGTTACATCTCCCAGGCTGTCCACAAGCATCTTGTCCATTCCTCTCGGTCCAAGAGCACTTTTGACCGCCTCGGCAATTACTATTGCAGCATTAATGTTTCCTCGCTGTGCATCTCTTCCTCTGGTTCTTTGCGCACCTTCCTTGAGGATCAGCACCGGTGTTCCGCCTAAACCCGATTGCGCCATTAATCACACACCTCACATGGTTTCTCATTTATCCGATTTTAATCGTAAAAGATTGTTTTAGTAGCAACTAGAACTTCTATATAAACCTTACGCTCAAGAAGTCTTATGAACTATTAGAGATACTCTTATTCAAAGCAATAGGCTCCGATTTTAAAGGAATATTACTGCGATCAGTAATCACAATCCTATTCCGATAGTTCCCAGAAGAATTCAAAGTGTCAGCCAACCCTATTCTGGTCAATTGTCTTTCCTTTTCTACGTGAGGACAGCCCACCGAGAGGGTTGAGACGAGTTGCGGTATCTTTAAATAACTTTTTCGGCAATTAAGCTTTGGATAGGATGCTCGTAACAGAAAGGTTGCCCAAAGGCATGGGTGCAAAACCCAGTCTGGGGGTGCAGGCCCTGCGGGTATATCATGCTTGGCAGGGCTGTCCCGTGTCTGCGGCGCACACAAAGGACGTGAAGCAGCCCGAAGGCGAAAATCTTCCTGTGTATCTGTAGATCCGGAGCACAGAAACCCCCCTCCGAGAAGCCAAAGCGTTCTCAGACGCTAAGGAAAAAGAGAGGGAGGAGGCCCTTTGCGGAAGCTGGGAGTAGTTCACAGCTTTGACCTCCGGGCTTTAAGATGAGTAGAATAGTTCCCTGGACAGACGGGGGTAGAACTTTGAGTGGAAGTAACAATGTGGGAAGTATCGAAAGCGAATTGCAGAAAAGATTCGACAGTTTCATAGGTGCACTGGACTCCGTGATACGGAAACTTGAATCGGGTTTGGAGGACCTAACCTCGTCTTCCGATACTAGGTTGAATGAATTCTCGGGAGTAGTTAATGGTCTAAAAAGCTCATTTTCTGATTTTCTTCAGAAATCTGAAGAACAGATAGCTAAACTGGTTGAAGATTCGGGAAGGATGAGCCGCGATCTGGAAGGATTGAAGACTGCTGGTTTTGATAAAGTGGTTAAAGAGTTTGAGAATCTACATACCCAGATGGATAACCTAAATACACAGGTTAGTAATGTTTCATCCCGCATCGAGAATTTCGGAAGGGACATGGGGGGTTTAAGCGAATCGGAAGAAAAGCTTGATAACGTACTTACAACGGTGTCACGGCAAGCAAGTATGATTGGCACCATAGATGAGAACTTAAACAAAGTGATCCCTGAGATCCGCAAAGATGTTGAGCGGGTCATCGATATGACGGCTGCACTGACAACGGAACTCACGGCCCATCTTGACGCTATGAACGCGAAGATTGAGTCTTCTAATAAATCACAGGAATCTCTTGAAAAGAGGATAGGGGAGCTTGAAAGCAGGATAAACAACAGACTAGAGAAGATTTCAACGGTCATAGAAAGTAGATTAGATGGATTGCGGAAACAATTCGATGAAGATATGATTAGGTGGACAGAAAACACTGAAACAAGAGAGAAGTCTCTAAAGAAGTAGGAATGACGGGACCAAAAGAAAAGGTGTCAACCGCAGAAGCTTCAAAAATAAAGAGTATTTTAATACGCACTCGAAAGCAGTTGCACATTTCCTATGCGCACTTTCTTCAGTCCCGCTTTTTTGGCCACTTCCAAGCATTCATGAGCGTGGTTCCTACTCGTAACGGGCAAATCTGTCATGAAATAGTGAGGAAAGAAACCTAGTAGTGCATAGGGGATGTTCGGACTTATCTCAGCAATGAATCCTGCAATCTTTTGTACCTCCTCCTTGTCGATGTAACCAGGTATGAGCAGCGTGCTCGCTATCAAAGGGGGAGGGTCAGGTCTGGCTTCTATCATCTGTCCGAGCCGTTTGAAATTCTGAAGCGTATACTCGTTTGAAACTCCGCACAAAGCAATGTTCAGATTCTCATCAAAACACTTCAGATCGAACTTCACACAACCCCCGCTCTCAAGAGAGAGTTCCATTGCTTTCATTGCCAGACTCCAATTCATAGAACCATTTGTCTCCCAGCAGACTCTAAATATCTGACCAAGTTCTTTTGCATTATTTGATGCTATCTCGGCGGTTTTCAGAGCATGAGGCATTTGAGGAGTCGGATCGCCTCCGAAAAAGCAGATGCAGGAAACTTTGTCATTCACCTTGCCCGCTAAGTCCTCTGAACTCATAATCGGTTTTAATTGCCTAGTATTCTCCCTGAAATGCCAGTTTTGGCAAAACATGCAGTCGAAGTTACACCCCCCCAAAAATACTGCCAAATTCGCATAACCGTATTCTGGTCCGTTGCGGTTAGCATATTTTGGATAGCCCGCCCCTGTTCCTGCTGGGCACACCCAGTCTGCCACACAGTTTGTCGGCAACGGGTCATAGTACCATGAGAGTACCCCTCGTTCCGGTATCCCTGCAAGCCTTACAAGCTTCTCACCGACGTTTGTGACCATACCACAGTATCCTTTTTCTCCGGGTAATATCTTGCATCTGTTTACACAGAATCCACAACTAATGCCCTCTTTGGGCGGCTGACTCGGCAAATCGTAAAGCCTCTTACTTTCTGCATGTTTCATTGAAGTATAGACCAGAGCCTCCTCGGGCTTATTCCTAAGACAACTAAGACACACATCCACACCTCGTGATATGAGAATGCTTCTATTGCCACATATCTTGCACTCTGATTCTGCACAGCCCGGCTCTCTGAATATTCTGTACAAATTCGTTTCCTCAATATCTTCTGTATCAAGTGATAACCGGCAATGATCTAATAACAGTTTGCTCGATCCAATCATAAACTGCAGTGCTGTAAAAACCTTTAGGTATTATCCACGTCTTTATTCAAAAGATGGCAACGTCAAAAAATAAGACTTAAATCGGAACTTCATGAGGAGACAACCCCCAAAAAGGCTGATATTCATTAATGCAATTAGTTAAACTTAAAAGGGAGAGTCCATTTAACTAATAGCAAATCAAACAAAGATGAGGAATAAAGAATGGCTGAGGGATTTGTCGGAGCTAAAATCGTTGGTGTAATTCTAGCAATCGTCGGAGTCCTACTGATCGTAGTTGGAGCAACCTCGTTACTTGCAATCTCAATTCCGGGCTTACCAGCTGAGATCATTACGGCACTTGCAGCACTGAGTTCGAACGCCTACATAATGATTGTCTACGGCATCATCGCTATGGGTGTCTCGGTCGGTCTGTTCCAGGCCCAAGAATGGGCTGCTGGGGCGGCTGCCGTTTTGCTATTAATCGTAGTTGTTTCTTCGGGATTTACATTTTACACTCTCTGGGTTTCTATGGGTTTGGCTGGTATTTGGGGTGCCTTGACAGGTCTGAGCATACCCGTTTGGATTGATATCGGTGTACTTATAGTATCAATAATCTGCTTGGTCTATCTAGTTACCGCTAGTGGCTGGCGTTAGAAAACCTCATAAATAACATCTCTTTTTTTTAATTGTCTGTTTATGATTCCTGTTTCCCAATTCCTATTTGTACGTATCAAGAGGCTTGGAGGGTAGTCAATCCGGTTTGTTTAATGGGTTTTTGCTGCCATGATATAGGCATCTTCCCCATCCTGATAATATCTTTTGACGACGCTTGAGACTTCAAATCCCAGCTTCTTATAAAGACTGATAGCCGGAGCATTTGAAACTCTCACTTCCAATATATACTCGGAAGCTCCTCCTTCTTTCATTTCATTCATTGCCCTTTCCATTAATTCGAAGCCAACACCGTATCCCCTATAGGCATCTTCAACTGCTATTGACACAACGTGCCCCCTCTTGACCCAGGTGACATCAAAACTTGATCTCCCCTTCTCCAGCCGGCACATAATATAGCCGATTATTTTTCGATCACTAATGAGAAAATATCGTGAACCTTCCAGTTCCAAGAATCTAAACCCAGCGCTCAATGAAGACGAAATCTCATAAAGTCTTGATAGCCTATCTTTCACCTGATCTTGGGCAATACCGGTGATTATTGCGTATTCTTCAGCTGTTAGGCCGTTTTTTCTTGTCGTGCGCAGAGCGTTCAGGATTCCTTCTAGTTCCTTTTCACTGGCTAACAGGAGTTCAGGATCCCTTTCTGCTACAACAAAAAGATTTGGATAGGTTCTGTGAAGGTTTTTGAAGAAAGAAGAGGGATAATTCTCCGGCAGGAAGGACATGTTGATCTCTACTACTTCATCAATATCTTCCTCTTTGAATTCTCTCAACCGCCAGAGCCTTTTTCCCAAGCCGCCCTCACCTCTTCGGAATCACAAATTAGTAGTAATAACAACATATTTAAATTTTCCAAAGCCCAGTCTTTCCAAAAGACTTTTATCATGATTGCTGTTCACTTCAACCTATGGAGTATTTCCGTTATGGCACACCATCTTCCACCGGTTTGGCCTTTCGAGATTTACAAGAGATTGTCGAGTCTCTGTTTCAAGTATCGGCATCATATTTAGACCACACGCATTATGGCGTCCCCACATTCATCTTGGAGCAAGATCAAGAAACAGAAGAACCATTTGAAAAGCTTCGAGCAAAACTCGAAGAACACAATTTGATGCCGACCCTCAGGAACGAGAAGAGAACAATACCCACAATCACTTCAGCAATCGCATCAAAGTCTGAAAACAGACAAAGCGTAACGCTTCTTAGAATAATGCCAAAGATGGAACGTCCTCAAAGGGATCGCAAGTGGAACCTCATCTTGTTTGGAGCCACTATTATAACTGTGGCCATTACAGGATATTTAATGGCTACAAGCCCCGACTTTCAATATGTATACGGGGTGTTGTACCCCCCGGTTGGACCATTGGAGGTAATTATTACATTCACCTTGGCACTGATTGGGATTGTAGGGTTACATGAATTAGGTCATTTGATTTCTCTCAAGAGACATAAGATCAAATCATCTTTACCTTATTTCATTCCTGGTCTTCCCTTTTGGGGTCTTCCGACGTTTGGAGCCGTAATAGTCCAGCGAAGTCCTCCCACAAACCGTAAGGAGCTTTACGATATGGGGATAAGCGGTCCCTTACTTGGTTTTGCAGTCTCATTAATAGTAACAATAGTCGGTATAATGGTTTCTGCAGTGCTCACCCAAACGGATTACAATAACCTTATACAGAACTTCGAACTGGGGAGCATACCAGAACCCCTGATTTTTACACTTCTTACCGCCCTGCTATTTCCAGGAGGTCATTACATTTACCTTCACCCAATAGGACTTGCCGGCTGGCTTGGGATGCTCATAACAGCACTTAATCTATTCCCAATTGGCCAGCTTGATGGAGGACATGCAACCAGATCTTTGTTTGGCTCGAACTCTAAATATGTTTCCATAGGCGGTGCAGTAATATTATCAGCACTAGGTTATTTTTTCATGGCAATACTTGTGTTGTTTATGGGCGGGATAGATCATCCGGGACCCCTAGATGACGTATCAAAACTGCCACTCGGTCGGAAGATACTCTCGGTTTCAATCGTAATAATTATTGTACTTTGCACTCCGCCGCTTATACTGAGTTTCTTCTGAGGGGAACAGCTATGGAAGAATGGCAGAAGCATCTTATAGAATATCTGGTAAAGAAAGAAGCGATACTTTTTGGGGATTTCAAACTGAAAAGTGGCAGATACTCTCCTTATTTCTTCAATCTCGCCAACGTCATGCGTGATGGAGAAGGAACAATGAAAGCTGCAGAAGCCTACGCAAACGCCATACATTCTTTCATTGGACTGGACACCGTTGATTACATACACGGACCTGCCTACAAGGGAATTCCTCTTGCAGGAGCAACTGCGGTTGCTTTGTTCCAGAGGCATCACGTGTCTAAGAGGTGGGGGTATGATAGAAAAGAACCCAAAACCTATGGAGCCCACGAGTTATGGCTTGTAGGGGACATTCGAGATGGCGATAAGATACTGATAGTTGATGATGTGGCAACTACCGGAAGAACAAAGATAGACGCAATGAATAGGATTATGGAGACCTCTGAACGTACAAACCTTCAGTTCACAGGGGTTTTGATCATGCTGGATCGAAAGGAAATCAATGAACAAGGGCAATCAACTTCAAGCTATTTGAAGGAACGAGGGTTAAAACTCTACTCTATCCTTGATGCCCCCATGGTTTTCGATTATATGCATGGTCGTTTGGTTGAGGAAGCAGTCTATGTTGATGAGGAGAAGTACCGGAATTTCCAAGAGTATTTCAGGAAATTCGGTATAAAAGCCTAGTTGCTAGGGGCTCTGCTCTGATCTCTCCTCGCTGTGGCCTTCCTCGATCTTCTGTTCTTCTTCAGTCCCTTCCTGTTCTTTTTCCTTCCTTGCGCTGAGAACTATGTCAACAATTAGAATTACTAAGACTATAATGATTACGAAGATAAGAAGTGCTTGTGCACCTCCGACTCCGAAAACCGCTCTCAACCATAGAATGAATAAACCGATGCGAGGAATACTAAACACCGTTTTACCGATGATGTTCGAATAAGGAATTGGCTCGGGATCTGGAAGCGGATTAGTATCGGGGTTGTCTCCCTTAGTTCGGAAGTACCAGTCGCCGTTTTGCTGGTACTTGTCAATAACTCTGTGTACAACAGGAATGCTTGGATCTATTCCCCACAAGCCAGGAGTCACGACGAAAAAGACAATGACTTCATCCACACTGATTTGGTCTGGCTGAACATGTCTAACGAAAAGTATATCTCCTTCCCAATATGTAGGATGCATACTGCCTGAAGTAACGACAACAATTGGGGTCGAGGTACCCATGGCTGCTTGAAGCCCAAAATGGAAGCCATAAACCCCTGCTACAATTACCACGACTATTATTGCATAAGTGGCAACTTCCTTCTTCCAGGACTCTTTTGAACCTTCTGTATTCTTGGCCATTCAATATCCCGGGACCTGTCGATTTTCCACTTCATATGGAATTTCTTTCTTTTAAATTGTCTCCCCAGTGCCACCCCTTTTGTCTTTCAATGGAACGTGGCAGCTCCCTTTAAGAAGTATTCTGTTTTCTTTTCTCCAAGGAGATCCTATCCGAAAGGGCGGAGTGGTTCACCTTCAAATTAGTAATTCGCTGCTTTTCTGATGATTGATCTTCGTCGGGCCCGTGTGATGCTAATGACCAAATTCCTTCATCAGTATTTTGACGTAAGGTGGATAACAGCATCCTTCAAGTATTTGCTGGAACCCCTCATAGGTTTCGGCGTTCCCATTTTGAGTCGTTAGTCTTCCTGAGTATATGTTCATGAATTTACGAGAAATATTATCAAGAAGATGGCTGACAGCCTCTTTCGGTAATTTTGTGGAGCAGATCATGGCAAATGTGATGCCTTGTTTGCTTTTGTGATACACTCTTGCAATTTCGCTGGTTGAGCTCTCTCCTGATTCAAAAGGAGTTGGGATTTTCAGACTCTGTACAGAATTCTCTAATGTGTTCATGATAGTCAGACTCATCTGGCCCTCAGGCAATGCTGTGTATTTTACTAGACAGTTTCCTTCCTTGCTGAATACATATATCGCCTTAATGATTTTTTCATCGGTTTCTTGAAGCCCAGCCATCTTAAACATTTCCTTGATTTTGTAGCCTAGCTACATAATTATACGTCACTATACTATAAAAGCATTTTGCTTGAATTCAATTATTCGCAAGCTCCTTGGTACCTTTGTTGAGATATTCGCAGATTGTGTGTAGAATTATTGTGATTCTCTTATTTAAACTCTGCTCATTGCGAAGTTTCATGAAAGAGCGTTGCTAATACTCTGACTGCGTACTGAATAGGTTTCTGAGTCTGAAAATCCCCGATGCAAAAAGATTAATCGAGAACGCCAATTCTTTCTACCTTGTTCAATTTTAGATCAGGAAGAGAAAGAGTGAGTGCTCCATATGACGTACAAGTATGAAGCTTAATCATCCTTTTTACCAAAAGGTTTATGAAAAAAGGTCTTTATATATTCTATAATGGAACCGGATAGATGTTAGGAGTGTGTTACGGGTGCCAATTCTGAAAGATTCTCAAAAAATCAAGCGATTTATCAAACTTGTTTTTGATATGGCTGGTCAGCAGAAAATTCCGATTTTGGATGAAAAAACACTGTCTGAAATTAGAATCAGTGGCAGTAACATCTGTTGGGAAGTAAGATTCAGGTATAACGGATCAGATGACGGACCTGTCAAAGCCTTTCTGATACTTGCGCAATACTTCCACAGTATAATCATAAAGAAGGGAGATGTTTTTTACATACCTCACGGCGCAGAGAGCTATAGATTAGAGTCGGAATAATCATCAATTACTTTTTCAAGCAATTTTCTACGCTCTACCACCACTCATCAGAGTCTTCAGTTTTTTTAGTTCCTTCAACATTTCGGATTTCAATCCACCAACGCTCGTCTCTTCCTCTGCTACCGCTGCGACCATTAACTCCCCAGGACTCATGGTTGGTGGGGCTGCAACTGGTGGTGCCACCATGGCTGGTGTTGTTGGGACTGCTGAGGGCGGGGCTGAAGCAGAGGGTGGAGCAGATGGTGGAGCAGAAGGAGGTCCTGATGGTGGAGCCGACGGGGGAACTGCAGAGGGCTGTTCCAGAGAAGGAGGTGCAGCAGATGCAGCAGGACTCCCGTGCAACGATGACCAAAGCTCCTGAGGAGACATCATTTCTCCTCTTTTTGCCAGTACTGTGGTCAACACTGCCGTTGAAGTTGTGGTTTCACTGGCAGGAAGTCTTCCGAGCTCAAGAGTCTCTAGATCTTTCCTTATCCGTTTTAGGCTTTCATTAATATCTTTCGAGGCCTGCGTAATCATTGTACTGTACTTGTCGATAGCCTCCATGAAGTAGTCTCGAATGCGAGCTAGGACTTTCACACTTTTTGTGATTCTATCATCCAACAATGATTCACTCCATTGTTTCCTAATATTTCTTAATCATTCTATCTTTTTAAATTAACCTATTCTCAAATCGTTCTTTAATTTAACTTACATATTCTTAAGTATAGTTATACAACTCGCAATTAATTCCTTCTATCAATAAACCACATCTCTTCATAAAGATTTTTGCTTTCTTCTCCGCAAGAAGACCCCGGCCGAAAGGATGGGGCGGTCCGCTTCAAAGAATTTCTGTACAATCATTCTTATTAGCTTTAAAAGTATTATGAGGCATCCAAAAGGCATTGCTTGCTCTGGGAGGCTTACTCTTGGACTCAAATCTTATGCTAATTGGCTTTCTCATCATGATTGTGGGTATAGCAATGGTCATGTTAGGCGCTTTCTCATCCTTTGAAAGGGGAAGAAACGCTGAGACTGGAGGAGCCATTCTGATCGGCCCTATTCCAATAATATTCGGTGTCGGCAGGAAGTTGTTTTTCATCGCTGTGTTAGGTGCCCTGGCCCTCGCAATATTGATGGCCGTGTTCTTCCTGATTTAAGGGTTCATCTATTGCCCGCAAGAAGACCCCATCCGAAAGGGTGGAGACGAATTGCGAGGAGCTCAAATACTTGTTTTTACGACAAGCTTGCGGAATTGAGCCGAGCTAGCACTCACCAGTTTGCAGAGACAGAGTTCTAGGGCAGGAACTGCCCGTAGACCCTCCCAGACATATCCCGCTGGGAGCGGATGAAATAGGAAGCTCCTCATGAAGGCCAAGAGTAGTTCACGATGACAAGACACAATCTCGCCTCTGAAATGTAGGAACGCAAATGTTAAATAAGAGCCAAGAATTCTGATTTGCAGGTTAATCCCCCCTTAAAGATTAAATCGTTGCTAAAGAGGACCTGAGAGAATATCCAGATTTGATACTGAGAACGTGAGAACATGAAAATCCGCTCAGGGAATTCAATATGTCACACATAACCTATAAACTGGCTTTAAGTGGAATATTGGGAGCATTAGGAATTATCCTACGATCTTTCTACCTAGAGATTATTGCAAATGTTCAGTTGACTCCTGGAATGATACCTCCTGCTCTAGCTGGAATGTTGATGGGACTAAGAGGCGGACTCATGACCGGATTGATTGTCGGAGTATATGGAGCACTGATATCCGGAGAGTTTCCTTTGATTCCATTGGTCGGAAATGTGCTTCTAGGGGTAGGACCTGGGCTGATATGTGAGATCGTTGATGACAAGAGAACCCTCCTGAAAAGCGTACTGTATATTGTACTAACAGGAGTCGTCGGCGGATTTATACCGACTTTCATTCTTATTCTCGCTCTTGGGCCACCGGCAATTGCTGCCTTTTCCGCACTGTTCGATCTGGCCAATGCAACGATAGCCGGAGTTATGGGGGTACTCATCTGGCTCTTACTGAGGAATTGGAGCTACGGTTATTCTTTGTTTAGAAAAGAACCGAAAAGCGAGTCTAACAAGGCTGATGAAATCTAGATTCTCAATGATGGGGGTAGAATCCGACAAGATATATATCATCGAAGTGATAATCTTCCTTGGGGGTTGATTCAGTATGAGAGTTGCTCCAATAGGATTGGCTTCTTCCGGAAAAACGACCTTCATCGCCACATTGTTAATGCTAATTGAGAAAGATCCTTCGCGTACCCTAAATATAGAATACCCAGAAGATATTCCTAAGCTGAAGTACGTACGGGACATAATAAAAACCAGAATAAGTGGCGTTGGTCAAAGCTCCACCAATCCAAAAACGATGCACGAACTTCCCATTGTCGTAAACCACAAGAAGAAACGTCTTTTTGATATGACCTTGTGGGATTACAGCGGAAGCGCTTTGAACCGTTTCTACGAAGGGAAGCACCTAGGTCTAATCGAAGATGAGTTCAAGAAAATGTTGAGATCTGCCGAAGCTTTCATATTCATGACGCCAAGTTCTGCAACTGAAGATCAAATATACGAATACGATCTGATATACTCACATATTCTGCAACAAGCCAAGCGAAATAGGATTGGTGTATTCCTTATCACAAAGTGGGATGAGCAAGAGAATAGGCTGGATGAACAGGAAGAAATCACAAATCTAAAAGATACCTATCTGACAACGAGTCTCTTGGCTTCTATTGAGAGGAGCTGCAAGCGAGCTATCATATGCAATTGCTCCGCGGCTGGAAAGACTTACTTCGAAGAACATGTGGAAATTACTGAATATCTGGATACCTCTGTTGAGCCATGGGGAGTGGTTGAACCAATCCTCTGGATTCATAATCCCGACTGGCTGGAAGGTAGGGAGAGGCTGTGGCAACCTTCAGCGAAATATAGACAAGAAATCATTCTGTAAAGGGCTTTTGGTCTGCAAAGTGTAGCCCTTAGAATGTAATAGCCCATTCCCTCCTGTTGACTGGAGGTTCTGACCGTATTTCTCATCGGATCCTGCCTTGGATCGTCCAGACAGAGTTTTTATATCTTTGTTTAGATATGGCAAGTTGATAATTGCAGGTGGAGAGAATGGATCTAAAGGATAAAGTCGCTCTGGTTACAGGTGGAAGTGGAGGTATTGGCAGAGCAGCTTGCCTTGCGCTTTCGAGAGAAGGAAGTCATATCGCTGTCAACTTCAACGAACATAGAAAGCGAGCGGAAGAAGTTGTTGAGGAAATTCAAAGCGCTGAAGGCAGGGCAATATGTGTTAAGGCAGATGTCTCCAAGAACACGGAAGTCAATCAAATGACGAAAGTCATCATGGAAGAGTTTGGGCACATTGATGTCCTAATTAACAACGCAGGAGTATTAATTAATCAGCCATCTATTTTGGACATTTCCGATGCTGACTGGAACCGAACGATAGATGTTAACCTCAAAGGCACCTTCAACTGTTCAAAAAGCGTTGTTCCTCACATGATTAAACAGAGAAGTGGAAGAATAGTCAACGTTTCGTCGATTGCTGGAAAAATGGGTGGGACTGTCGGGGTACACTACTCGGCATCAAAAGCAGGTGTTATCGGGCTCACAATGGCGCTGGCAAGAGAACTTGCACCCTATTCTATTACAGTCAATGCTGTGGCTCCAGGTGTTGTGGACACTGAATTACTGCCGTTGGGTTTCAAAAAGCGTGCAAAGGCTTCCATTCCGCTGGGTCGAATTGCGTCACCCGAAGATGTGGCAGACGCGATTCTCTTCCTAATACGGAACGGGTATATAACGGGAGAAGTAGTAAATGTGAATGGCGGCCGATACATGGATTAAGCAAAGAAGGGACCATCATTTATCGAGTCACCCAAAAAATAATATTTGAGTGTTAACGATTATTCTTAAGAAGACACCTTGTCGAAAGCTGAAGGCTAGGGTGTCTTCAGTTTAAAAGACTAATGAGGGTGGTTTTTTGAAAATCCTCGAATCCACGGCAGAAAAAATCAAGAACCTAAAGATACAAGGAGCAACGAACGTTGCAGTAGCTGCTCTTGAGGCTTTAACGTCATATATCAAAGAGGCTGAAATATCAGGCAAGGAAGATCTACTGAAACGTCTGGATTACGCAAAGAGGATACTATTCTCTACCCGCACAACGGAGCCCGCCATGCGCAACGGTATCCGCTCCGTGATATATCAGGTGGAGCTTTCACAAAAGACAGACCTAGGGGAGCTAGTAGGGTTGGCCTGTGAGAAGGCAAAAGAATTCATTGCAGATCTGAAGAAAGCCAGGCAGAGAATTGCAGAGATTGGAGCAAAGCGAATTACTGATGATATGGATGTAATGACTCACTGCCACAGTTCGGCAGTAAGTTCTATTCTTAGAGAAGCCTGGAGCCAAGGAAAGAAGTTCAGAGTCGTGTGTACAGAAACAAGACCCCTTTTTCAAGGAAGAATCACATCCAAGGAACTGACTGAAGCAGGAATACCTACAACTATGGTTGTGGATTCAGCCATGCGATGGGTAATAAAAACCAAGGAGATAGACTTTGTCATCGTCGGAGCCGATGCAATAACCTCTGAAGGGGTTATCATAAACAAAGTCGGAACGAGACTCCTAGCGCTTGCTGCCAAGGAATTTGATGTTCCTTTCTACGCTGCAACCCCTCTTGTGAAGTTCTCTCCAGAAACTGTGGCAGGAAAACTCGAAGAAATTGAAATGCGCGGCTCAGATGAGCTGTGGAACAGTCCCCCTCCGGGCCTCAACATCGAGAATCCAGCCTTCGAGACGGTTGCAAGAGAGTACATAGACGGATTTATCACGGAAGAGGGCATCTTTCCCCCTTCTTATATTATTGCTGTCGTTTCAAAAAAGTACCCATTCATGCTTGAATAATCATCTTATTGGGAGGTGTCTCTATGCCTAGATTCGCCACAAGAATCCTGGACATGGAGCTTGACGAAAAGGTAGTACTTAACAGAAAAGATGCAAAGAAACTCAAGGTAGATAGTGAATCCCGTCTTTTTCTCAAATCAAAGAAAAGCGGCACTCTAAAGGAGATAATCCTCACAGATAGCCTGGTTCAACCGGGTCAAATAGGACTGACGCCACAGATCCAAGCGACGCTAGCGGCAAAAGAAAACGAAAATATTGATGTCTCTGCAAAAGATGAACCTAAGTCTTCCCCCTATCTCTCACGAATGCTCGAAGGAGAGAAACTGACACGAGACGAGATTTTCGCCATCGTTCATGATATCGTATCAAAGAATCTTTCAAAAGTAGAGATGTCAGCTTTTATACTCGCCCAATACTTCCGGGATATAACCATGGATGAAGTTGAGGCTCTAACTCGAGCAACTGCGGAAACAGGTCACGTAATTGATTTTGAAGAGCCAGTCTACGATAAACATAGCATTGGAGGGGTTCCTGGGAACAAGGTTTCATTGCTCATCGTTCCGATTGTGGCTGCTGCGGGCTTACCAATACCTAAGACAAGCAGCCGGGCAATCACATCCCCTGCAGGCACAGCAGATACTTTTGAGGTCTTGGCCCCAGTCGAGTTCTCCGCGGATGAGCTGAAAAGACTGGTAAAGAAAGTCAGAGGGGCACTGGTCTGGGGGGGTACTCTGAATATCGCCCCGGCAGATGATATTCTTATTGATGAAGTTGAACACCCGCTGAAAATAGATCCTGTTTCACAGATGCTTTCATCCATTATGTCGAAGAAGCTTGCAGTGGGAATTGATGCATTAGTCCTTGACATTCCTATAGGAATGGGCACTAAAGTGCCAAACAAAGACATAGCGACAGACCTTTCACGGAAATTCGTTGAATTGGGAACTAGACTAAACATTAGAGTTGAGATAGGGATAACCTATGGAGATCAACCCGTAGGTCATGCAATCGGACCCGCACTGGAAGCAAAGGAAGCCTTAGAATCACTTATGGGGGGCAAGAAATCAACCTCTCTTGTGGAGAAATCCACATCACTTGCTGGTATATTGCTTGAGATGTCAGGGAAAACAGCCAGAGGTCTAGGACATGTCCTTGCCAAGGAGATACTAAACAGTGGAAAAGCCTTGCAGAAAATGAAAGAGATCATTGATGCTCAAGGAGGGAATCCCAATATCAAACCTGAAGATATACAATTGGGAGATCACCGTGTTGATATCCCAGCCCCCGCCGCAGGATACATAGTTGAAGTCGACAATCTCGACATCAACAAGATAGCCAGAGCAGCCGGTGCCCCCGATCACAAAGGGGCAGGATTGCACATCTATAAGAAGAGAGGGGGGCACGTAAAGCGAGGTGAACCGTTAATAACGATATACTCAGAAACCGCATCGAAGTTAAGAGAGGCACAGAGCCTGGTGGTGAAGCTTAAACCAATCACAATTGAAGGTATGCTCCTCAAACGCGTCTCCGCATACTATTAGGCTTCGCAATACTTTTTCCGCATCCCTTTTAAATTTCTGCACAACCTAAATATTGCCAAAGACTATTATCGTTCTGGTCAGATCAAACTCAGTGTTGCTGATTGAGAGCTGAGGAGGAAATCTTTTGAAAATACTCATCTATGAGCATCTGTCTGGTGGTGGTCTCGCAGCAGAGGAAGCGGCAGTTTCGCAGCTTAGCGAAGGATTTGCGCTGCTAAGTACTCTGGCAGAGGACTTTCAGAAACTGAAGCAGGATGTGTATGCCACTCTTGACTATAGAATCGCAAATTATACACCTCCTATAGAGGCGAAGATTGCGACTATCCTCAGACCCCAAAACGATTTCTTGGAAGTCTTCAAATTCAATTTAGCCGAGGTAGAGGGTGTCGTTATAGCCGCCCCCGAGTCAAGAAGCTGTCTCTTGAACCTTACCAAAGCTGCCGAAGAAAGCGACAAGGTCATATTTGGATCATCATCAGAGGCAATTCGATTAACGTCTGATAAGAGAAAGACCTTCAAAGTCGCCTCAGACCTAAACTTGCCCGTACCGGAAGCTAAATTCGTATCCTCCTCTCTCGAAATCGGAGAGATAGGCGCAATAGCGGAAGAAACAGGATTTCCGTTAATCTTCAAGCCCCTAGACGGAGCCGACTGCAGGGGAATTACTATTGTAAGGGATAAATCGCGTATACCGTCCGCAATTGATAATTTGAAACGAGAATCCACACTTGAGGACTTCATGATCTACCCTTATGTTAAGGGAACAGCAGCAAGCGTAAGCCTGATAGTTAATGAAGACGGGGCCTTTCCAGTAGGCCTCAGCGCTCAAGAGCTCTCCCTATCTGCTGAAGGAAGCCTAAAATGTGAAAGCGGATATGTTCCACTAAAACACTCGCTGAAGGAAGAAGCGCTAGAACATGCCAAGCAGATGGCTCAAGAGGTCAAGGGCCTTGGAGGCTTAGTAGATATTGATTTCGTGTTAAGTGAACGTAAGGAACCCATCTTCATGGAGATCAATGCGAGAATTACAAAGAGCTATCTTGGAATTAGAAGGGCAGTGGCTGGAAACTTGGCCGAAATGATATTTGATGCGGTAGTCAGCCGAAAACTTCCTGAGGAAGTGTCTTTGTTGAACACGGCATTCTTTTCAAAAATCCCCTTGAGAATAACAAAAATGTCTATTGCCCGTGTTAAAGGTTTGGCAGTCTTGCCTGGCATAGTGGGACCACCTTTCCCGTTTAAGGGAAATCCGACAACAGCCGTCGTTGTTTCGGAAGGAGAAGACCTCACCGAAGCGAAAGAAAAGCTTGATTTCAGAAAGAAAGCACTGCAAGAGATGTCTGACTAGAATTGTGGACCACACATCTATTGACATCATATGTGATTTTTTCAGGATTTTGAATCCCGGTTTTTCGTGTAGACGTTCTTACCAAAAATAGAGATAAAGACAGCGGAAAGGGTTTTGGCGGAGTCAGAACCCTTCCTACCTATCCAGGGACTTTTTCCCATTCTTTGATCGTTTCTTGAAGTTCTTTTCTGAGGTTGGAGTCGAGTTTTTGAGTAGGTGGTCTGTTGACTAGTCGGCGATGGAATGTTCCCATTTCAAAGAGGGCTGGGTGAAATCTGTTCGTTTCTTCGAGCTGTTTGCGAACGGTGTCAATTGCTTTGGCTATCTCACCAGCAGGTGCATCTTCTTCGACTTTCTTGCTGCATTCTGCTAGCGCTGTGGGATAATCCAGAGTTTTTGTAGCCACCGGTTCCTCTAATCTGGGAGCTGGGGTTGCCTTAACACCGGCAAGACTCTGGATGCTTGTTTGTATTCCTGCGACATTTTGGGTCACCGCCGTCAGGTCGCTTTTCATATCTGTTACTTCATCACGCAGAGCTGTGAGGCTTTCAATGGCAGAAGAGACTCTGTCAAAACTCTCTCTCAGTGTGGATATTATCTCTCCCATGCCGCTAAGCTCATTTGCGGATGATTTCAAATCCGAAATGTCTAATCGTTCCAGCTTTTCTTCAAGACTTGCTATTCTATTGATCAGCTCACCGGAAGTTTCCAGTCCTTCTCCTTTCGGTAGAGACGACAAGGATTTAACCCCCTCCTCTATGCCCCTAATTCTCTCTTCGAGCGCAGATATCTTCTCGATTTCTTCGGGTATCTCCTTGAATCTCTCCAGTGATTCTATTAGGTTCTTGATCTCACCTGTACCCGTTCCTCCGGCTTTTGATTCTGCAAGAAGAGTCTTAATATCAGATATGATCGGGAATAGGTCTTTTACGACCTGAATACCTTCTTTTATTTCTCCGACAGAAGCCGCCAGTTTCTCGTAACTAGCCCCAACGTCCTTAACGGATTCCGGAACTATTTCTGTCTCGCTGATTCTTTTTAGCTGTCCTGCTATATCCTCTAGAACTGGCATGATTCCGCCTAGATCCGGGGAGGAAGCTACATCACCGCCTCCGCTTAATCCGATCTTTTCTGCTAGCTCGTCTATGGTGCTTTTTAGGCTGCCAACTTGCCGGATTATATAACGTCGTCCTTCGACAACCTCTTCGAGTTTCTTGTTAATATCTTCCAGGACATTCTGTCCCATTCTTAGACCTCCAAGAGCATAAGATGCTCTTATATAATTCTTTACTAAATACACATTTAACTTTGTCGGAGTGACTCGGGTAAAGCAAAAGTGTAGAAAATGGACTTGAAGCACTGATATTACGATGTGAGCCATGTATTCTTCGCAGTTTAAGGTGCAGAAACCGTTCTTACTCAGACTCTCGGAACAAGCTCGATCCAGGCAAAAGATCGACTGCGACTCTTCCCGCATTCTGAACAAGATATAGTTTTAAGGAATAAACGAGTAATTTTGATTAGTGATGTGTGTTGAAATCATTCAGGAGAGACTGAGATGGCCGGAAGAACGATTGGTGCTCTCTTTTTGTGTCTTGTGATTACTTGGTTAATAACTTACTTCGTTGCTCTAGGAAACACCTTGGGCGATCTTCAGGCGATCCTAGGTCAGCAGCAAGAGATACTCAATACTTTGCTGGAGATAACGATAGCTCATTTCTGGATATATCCTTCCCTGCTCTTGGGAGCGTACGGGATGCTTATTGCGCTGATTGCTGGCGGTCTTATTGGAGGTCTCATAACTCGCAACCCTAGGCGTGCTGTACTGATGGCGGTGGCGTATCTTATAATCGTATTTCTTGTATGCGAAACAATTCTGGTTGTTGACGGGATCGAGCTAACGTCTGCACTCTCTTATCTGATTCAAATCATCGGGACGAACACGCTTGAGATTGCCCTGGGTCTGGTGATTATGTCAGCAGCCGTTATTCTGCCAGCGGTCATCGGAGCGACTCTGACGCAGCCTCCTGCCGTCTAAAGCACATCTCAAGTAGTGGGTTTCCTTGAGGGAGCTTGGTGAGGGTGAGACAATGTCTAAAAGATATTCGGTCGAACAGATTTCCATAGAGAAACGAGACGCTTTATTCAAGAAGTATGAAGAGCGTTTTCTATACGAGAAGAAGGCTAACATATACGGAATCTGCGTTAAACTAATCACTGAGGATATTTTTGTAAAAGATATGTGGGAGGAGAATTTCTTTACGATGTCCGAGAACATCCGGTCTCATGGACGTCTCCTGGTCATAAATGACGAGAAGGAACCTCTCCGAGTTTTGTACGACCGGCAATCCAGAACCGTCATCCTCTTGAATTTTTAAAAGAAAGCAAGGTTTAAAGATAAAAGTGCCGGTGGAGGGGTTTGAGCCCTCGACCTCCAGATTATGAGTCCAGCTGCATCCTGTCTGACCCATTCTTAGACGGATGATGTGTCTG
>JBHLPL010000001.1:0-96683 GCA_048939465.1 Promethearchaeota archaeon
ACTAAGGGAATAGAACTGGCGAAAAGGAACGGCCTTATCAACGTTTGCTGTGCTCCTGACGGCCAGACAGCAGCAGAGATTGCTAAATTCGGGCCAGATTTTATTGCATTTGAAGTTCCTGAACTCATTGGTACAGGGAGAGCTATATCTAAAGAGAGGCCAGACTCTGTAAGGGAGTTTGTCAAGATTCTTTCGACTTCCAATCCGAAAACGATGCCGCTGTGCGGGGCAGGCATTTCTACGAGCGAGGATGTGGAAACCGCATTTGAACTCGGGACTAAGGGAGTATTGGTAGCATCAGCTATTGTGAAAGCGTCGAATCCGAGGCTGATTCTAGAAGAAATGGTGAGTGCTGCTGACCTGTGGGCCTCCCATGGTAAGGCCAGAATATTTCGGCAGGACTAATCGCCGGGTGCAGAAGGTCGGAAGCTCAATCTCCTCTCTTTGACAAGGTGGATGATTTCACGTAAACTACTCCTAGCTATAGCAAGGAGCTTTCCATCAGAGGTTGAGTATGGTAAACTGCATCACTCAGAATCCCATCATTTGGACGAAAGAGCCTGTTTACTGAGACTCTAGCTCCAGTAAAGCGGGAAAAGAAGTAGAAACCTTGAAGTTCCCACACCATCGCCGAATCAATAGTGGTAGCAATCATCCTTCTCGATGCCGATCAAATGTCTCTATTTCTTGATAATTTCGGGAACAGTCTTTTTCACCTTACGTGCCCGATGGAAATCAATTATCAGAGCAGCCAGAGGGAAGCATAGTGCGATAGGTAAGAGTATTATTATAACGATTTCAGGAGTGACCAATTCCAAACTCTCGAGAATTGGCTGCGGGGCTCCAAAGGCGGATAGAATCGCGACTGGATTGAGACTGATAAAAGCTAGGACTATCACTGCAACAAGACGCAAGATGATGTTGGGTATGGAAGATCTGATTATCCCTGCAGCAGATGGAACGGCGGCTTCTGCTGTAAGAGTGCTTTCAGCTTCAGGATCCTCACGCATAAGTTCGTTTAGATAGATATCTAATCGCCTGATGTCTTGAATTGATTCGAGTTCAATTACCGACTCCTTCGGATAAAGTCTTTTCTCCAAGTGCTCTCTGAAATATTGAACAGCTTCCGGACTGAACTTTCTTTTAATGGACATAGTAGTTGGCTTTTCTGCCTCTTTTTGCTTCACTTCTCGTTTTGCCTCCTCTTTTACTGCACTGATTTGCTTTCTCAGACTCTCCTTCCGAATCAATGCAGGTTGACTAACTTCATGAGCATAAGAAGCGTGGTATGAAATCTCTAGAAAGATGTATGTGAATATAACTACCTGAAATATCGGACTTACCAAAAAACCGATGATATCTGCTGGAGGAAAGGTATTTCCTATTGTAACGTTTTGGAGGACTGCCCCCAAAACTATCATTCCTTGTATTGAAAGAAATGAGGCTGAAGCGAGTCGAGCTTTGCACCGAACTAGAAAGAAGATACCAGTAATGATGGCCACTGAGAGAAGCACTTGAAAACCAAAGCAGTATGCCGGCCATACTATGTCCGCTATCGGCGGAAACTCAGAGACTGCTGGACCAAACCAGGTTTTTTCGATGAATCCAGATACTGCCTGCTGTAAAGCTTCCTGAATATGAGGAGAGGGAAATACTGATGTAAACAAGACGCCAAAAGAGAAGATTACTACTTCTAAAGCAAACGTAAAAGCGTAGCTGATTACCGCCCATAATATATTAATTAGATCTGGCAATGCAGTCCATACCCACACCGAAGGTGATAGAATCTGCAGTACAAGGTACACTGAATAACCAAAAGCCATAATTGAAATTATCCGCAAGGCGGTTACAAGATTACTCGTCATGATTCTTGTCCTCATCCGATTAATATACAGCAACACCTCGTTTTTTAGCCTTAAGATATTGTGAGACTACCGCAGGTAGATAGTCATCAGGACCGACATCTATGACCGATACATCCATCTTTCTGAGTTCTCGGGCGACTTTCTCTCTTTTTGAGAGAAACTCTTCGGCAATTGCCTCGGCCAAGGCTTTCTCAACTGGGGCTAATTCCTCCGTCTTTATTTCAAACCACGGCCCTACAGGGGAGATGACAAGTGTTTCGCATTTGCTTGATCTGGCAATCTTTACGGCATTAACGAAGTTAGTTGTCGTTTCCAAATCTGTCAATATGATAAAAAGTGCGGTCTTTTTCAAATGTGTGAGCACGTGCTTCACAGCCCTCATGGGTTCTGATCTTCCCATTGACTGAACACGAGCCAAAACATCTAGAATCTTATAGAATTGTGTTTTCCCAGATTTCGGCTCAATATAGTTCCAAACCCTGTTAGAAAAGGTCAGCAAACCTACTTCATCTCTTCTTTCTAATCCAAGATGGGCCAGCAAGACAGCTGCTCTCACCGAATATTCTAACTTGCTGTTTTCGGGTTCTCCAGCGCCCATGGATCCTGAGGTATCCAAGAAGACTACTATCTTTATGTTCCGTTCGGTTTCGAACTCTCGACTCATGAATTTTCCCGTTTTTGCCGTTGCTTTCCAGTCGATCCATCTAATCTCATCTGTAGGCGTGTATCTTCTTATACCCACAAAATCCGTTCCAACACCTTTGTCTTTTGCCCTGTGAATGCCGAACATGATGCCTAATGCTCTTCTTCTTGCCACGGCACCCATCCTTCTAACATCCTGGTATGACGGATAGACAAGAAGCTCTGTATATTCTCCAACGGTTTTTTCGTCGTAGTTGAATCTAAGTCTATCATGGATCACAAGTTTTGTGGGACCTATGTCATACTGCCCCCTAAGACGCGGTTGTAGAACGTATGAGAATTTCACATCGGTCTGTGGGTCTAAACGTGTGGCTATCTTATTCTTACCTATCGCCAGAACAAAGGTTTCTGGAAAAACATCATAGACTTCTAAAAAATCAATTCTTTTGTTACCTTTATTCTTCACCAAAATCTTAACGTGAAAAAAATCCCGGGCAAAGACCTTAGTTCGATCGACTTTGCGTTCAACCTCAAGGTTCTCAATGAATGTTGATATCTTGAAAAAAGGAAGTCCGATGATCGATATCAGTATCAAGAATATTCCCAGAAGAACCAAGTAATAGTTAATAAAAGCGAAACCACTGGTCAGAAAGAAAACACCACTCAGAACAATTAGCTGACCTCGTCTTGAGAACATATTCATCCCTTTCTAGCAAGCGCCTCCTTCTATACGGGGACTTCAGTTTCCTCTAGTATTTTGGATATGACGCGTTCTTCAGTAAGCCCTTCCAATTCCACTTCTGGCTTCAATATTAATCTGTGGTTCAGTGCTTGGAATGCTAGCGCCTTAATATCATCTGGTATGACATAGTCCCTGCCGAGGATGGCCGCTCTGGCCTTAGCCCCTTTTAATAAAACGATGGAAGCTCTGGGACTTCCGCCGAGTAAGATCTGCGGATCATTCCTGGTCTTAATCACTATATCACGAATGTAGCTCATTATGTCCTGATTTACATAAACCTCATCAACTGCCCGTTGCATGGAGGCGATACTGGCTGGGCTTGTTACTCTCTTGACTCTGGCGCTTTTTGCAGCATGTTTCTTGGCCAGGATTTCAACTTCCTCTGATTCGTTAGGATAGCCAACGATTAACCTGAATAGGAACCTGTCGATTTGTGCCTCGGGAAGCGGATATGTTCCTTCCTGCTCCAAGGGATTCTGGGTTGCCATAACCATGAACGGTCTTTCCAGTTGATGAGTCTTTCCCTCAATGGTTACTTGTACCTCTTGCATTGATTCAAGCAAAGCCGCCTGCGTTTTAGGAGGAGCCCTGTTAATCTCATCTGCAAGGAGAATATTTGTGAAGATTGGCCCCTTCCTAACATAGAAGTTGCCTTTTTGCTGGTCAAATACAACTGTCCCCAGGATATCCGATGGGAGTAAATCTGGGGTGAACTGAATTCTTTTGAAGTCACATCCCAGTATTTTAGAGAACGCCTTCGCGAGTTCGGTCTTGGCAACACCAGGTACCCCCTCCAACAGAACATGTCCACTGCATAGAAGGGCTATTAAGACGTTCCTGAGAAGTTCTCTTTTCCCCACTATGACTTTTCCCACTTCGTTCAATACAGCACGAGTTGTTCTTCTTATATCTTCTACACCATATTGGGATTTAGTCTTCTCTTCCACTTTTTCTTCGGCTTTACTCATTTGACTTTCACCGCCTCACTCAAGCGTGACATTTCAAAGAATACCTTAAGGAATTCATCCCTGTCAGTAATTCTCTTTTTACCTTCATTTATCTCATCAAGCAATCTGAATGTCTTTCTAATATCTTTTTCATCAAGAGTTGGCATAAGTCTACCTATCCTCGAAACAGCGCTATCCACATCAAATGCTCTGAGTCTAAGTTGCTCAATCAAATTCTTTTTTAGTTTCTTATAGAGTACTCTCACGGCTTGATTATATGCTTGATGAACTTCATACCACTGTAATTTTGAGGAGAAGAATGTTCTCCCCACCCTTCTGAAGACCTCTGAAGGTTTCAATTCTTCAGGTTTCCTTGCCTTGGGTAACCAAGCCCTAATCAGATAAATTGCCATAAGCGGGTAAAGTGGAGCAAGCAGCCAATGACTTGACATATAATTTATTCTACTCAAGATAGTACCAAAGAAGAGAATAGGTGAATCTAGAGGCCAAGAGAGGTGCCCCTCATCAAAAACTATTAAGATACTCGTATTGCCTCCTGTGAGCCAGCTAATTATGTTTTCCGCAAACCGAGAATTGTCTTGACGATTGATCATATCGTTATTGAAGATACTTGGATCGCTCACCAGAACCACTGAACCGTTTCCTTGTTGGACAACTCCTACCACGGCGAACGGGCCTGTGTACTCGCCACTGTCATACTCATAATCCCTGTCTGCGTCCAGCCAGGAAGAGGTGGTAGTCATAGCAAGCGGTGTAAATCCACCACCCCCAATTGCTGTGGGGAAATTCAATTCAATGGCCGATACTCCCTGGGTTATCGGGTGCGAACCAAAGTCTCTGATAACCGGCAGAGCACAGTTTTTGTCAAAAGATCCTGTGTCCAGCATCATCTGACCACTGAAGCTAGGACCGACTACTCCAGAGAATGTCAAGAGGAAACTGCCGCTTCCAAAATCGTCAGCTACCAGCAGACCTCCTCCGGAGCTTAAGAAATCTATCATGGCGGTTGAGGCAATAGGGTCGTAGAATAACCTAGGACCAATCGATAGGAGTATGGCCTGTTCGTTAATCCTATTTATGCTGCTCACCGAAGATAGGAGGGGCTTTACGCGATAGCCCATGCTCTCGATGTTATCTCGAAATGTAGAAAGACCATTCCAGCCTTGGTTATAAATTGAATAATCGTTGTTAGATATTGCCCCCACTCCGATTAGGGGAAGGAATAAGGGTAACCAGCTTACTCCGAAGATTACCAAGAATATACCTAAACGAAGCTTATACCCCAGCAATCTGCAGCTGCCCTCCAGTTACCTGATTGTACAATGTTGCGAATAGTTGAATCCCTGTCTCGAACTCTTCATTAGAAACCGCATGTTTGCTGAATCTCGCTTTTTCATATATTTTGGTGAATTCGTAAAATGCCTGGGAGCTAAGGCTCGTCTGAGAGATGACGTTTTCTGCAAATTCTCGCGAGGTTTGACTTAGGGGCCGGGAAATATGATAATTGGCAGACACTACTCTTACCAGTGCATCGTAAGCATTGATTATCGCTTCACGTTTTTTGCCTGCGTTTATCAAGGCGCGGAGTTTCGCTAGTCTGTTGCCAACGGTCACTCTGGGTCCCATTCTTGTCGGGACTGTCACTCTTTTCTTGTAGAATCTCCAACCAAAATAAGCTGCGACCCCAATCACAACAATCACAGCAATGTAAATTATCAAATCCAGAGATATTTGCATACCAACTCTCTCCGTAATAGTTATTGTGTCGGCTATATATTGAGATTGCGCTTCAGGTATCAAAAGCCCATAGATATAAACGGATCCCTCCACTGCATTACTAGGAACATCATAATTGAGTTCAAAGCTATCGCCTGTAATCACAGTAGTCCCAATGAGAGAGCCATTCCAGTATAAGGCAACTGTTCTATTTTGTATAAGTCTGCCTAAATTGTCTGTGGCATTTCCGCTGATAGTGACGGTATCGCCAGGATGGACATTTCGCGGATTTGCCGAAACTGCAACAGTTGACCTTGTGAATATCATAAGGTCTTCATTGCTGGCAGATCCAACATAGTAACCTCCCGAGGTGTGTGACGCCGTAATGACGACAGTTCCTGCAGGAAGACCGTAAGGAACTTGATAGAAAGACATGTTGAATTGACCGGTTGGCGAGGTTGATAAGGTGCCGATTGGTGATCCATCAAAATAAATTGTCACGTTTCGTCCTGATATAGAATTTCCCTGATCATCTGTAAGGGTTCCAGATATGCTGATATTCTCGCCTGGAATTGCGAAGTAAGGCGCAGCATAAAATGTGATGCTTGTTGCGGAGTTCACGTTTATTAACTCTTCCTCACTCACTACGAGGCCTGGCAAAGCAGTCGTTACATTTATTTTGTATTCTCCCACCGAGAATGCGGAGGGAACTTGGTAGGTAGTAGTGAACTGTCCCGTAGAATTAGTTGTAGTGGAGAGTGTTCCCGATAGTATCTCTCCCGGCATCATAAAGAATTGGATGGTGACTTGCTGGCTGGCTATTGGCTGGTCATTACTGTCTAATAACAGACCACTAACTGCGATAATGTTTCCTCTGCTAGCATTAGTTGGACTAACAACAAGATTCACGATTTTTGTTTGACCAATGTAGATGGTGGGATCTGTATATGAATCGAGAACAAACGGATCTGGTGACCGAAAATACGAGTATATTTTGACTTCTCCGGAAGAACCTATTGGAACAGTATAGATATATTCGTAGTATCCGCTCCCGTTGGTTGTTGCATTGTTGATTAGATAGTCTGAGTCATTTCTCCACCAGATCTCCACAACCTGACCTGCTAATGGTGTCATGTTATCAAGTCCAAGATATCCAGAAATTAAGATGTCGTCGCCCGGCACCACAACTGTTGTATTGACTTCCGTGGTCACCCAAGAGGCTGCTACTATTGTTACATTTTCAGTGCTGCTGGTGTTAGATGTCCCTGAGACGGTGTAAAGCAGAGGAATGCCACCTATTTGAACCAAGAATTCGCCGCCAAAGGTTACATAGACCGATGTATTGGCGTTGGGATTCCCAATGGGAACTAGGTAGTATATAGAATATTGTCCAGATTGATCCGTCAATCCACGGGTAACATTAACTCCGTCCCAGAAGACATCAATATACTGGCTGGATATCCCACTCCCGTTAACGGGATCTGATAGTGTTCCTGAAATTACTACTGTTTCTGCCCCTCGAGTAACGTTTGGGGGCGAGAATGGATTTGCGCTCATGGTAAGAGACGTGCTGCCCTCAAGACGGAAAATCGTAATGTTTTGGGCTGTAAAGTAGTTTAAGGCATATGCCAGTATGCGATGGGGACCGACAATGGAGCTAGAATCATATTCAATAGTCAGGTTTGCCCACCCTTCTGAATCAGTTTGCAGTTGCCCAAGGAATCTATTGTCAGTCTGATCAATAAACGCAATATCCACATTATTCATGGGCTGAGAATTGTTCATTATTCTTGCCTCAAACTCCACAAATCCTCCCCGTCCTATACTCACAGGGCTAATCAAGCTCGTTCCATTGGCAAATAGAAAGAGGTTGTATTGAACACTTGCCACTTCATCATCACCACCAACTATGTCCGTTATATCTGATGGCAAAGGAGTAGGATCAAACTGGACCCAATTCCCACCACTTGTGCCATTTGGGACCCAGACTTCGCTCCAAAAATGAACATTCCATCCACGCACAATACGCGTGTTCCCGGCGAGCTCTCCCGGTAGGAATCCGTAAACAAATCTGGCAGAGATATTCAGACATCTTAATAGAACGGAGTACGCCGTGGCAAAATCTTGGCTCGTTCCATTACCGTTCTCCAAAAACCAGTCAACTTGATCTCTTCCAGATGGTGGACGAGGTGCAAGGGGATCAAAAACATAGTTACTTGTAAGATACCCGAGAACTTGCATTGCGGTTTCAAACACATTGTGAGTCTGAGCGTAGCTTTCGAACATGCTAACTGTTCCTGCAACATAGGAATTCGAACTCAGATATGCCGTTCTTCCTCCCGGCAGTTGACAAAAGAGAGTCTGTATCCACGAAGGAGTATCAGATGACATCCCTGCATTCACTTCAACATCAGTCAGATTTAGCGGCTGATACGTGACATTATACATAATTGTTGAGTTACCCTGACTTGTGAAGGATATTGTCAATAACGCGCTACCATAAGCGTCTGTATCAATGGTAGAATTAAACAGGTTACTAGATGGAATCAGACCAAATGTTCCATAGACCAGCATAGGATCTGGAGACAGTATCGGCAAAAGGAGACTGCCTCCTAAACCATGAGATATATTCATATATATTGTGAATACTGCAGCGTTTGGGGGTATCTCAGCCGTACTGATGAACGCCAGATTGGATTGGGTTCCGTTAGTTTTCTCCCACTGTACGCTGTCATAGTAATCGTAAGATGTCATCTTCCAGTATTTGGGTGGTGTTCCAGGGGTAACATTGAAAATTGTAAGATTAAGAAGAGCTCCATATTGCCCCGTCAGATTAGGATCCAGTGGCGGAATGAATGGTATATCTGTGCTAGGCATTTGATCATAAAACTCAGAGCTCATATTTTCAAAGAAGTCCCCAAGGTCCCCCCAACTATCAAAATCAAAATCTTGTTGCCCCGAGATTATTATTGCATCCTCCTGCTCTTGGACGGTATTATATTCGAGTTGTGAAGTGGGAGGAAAGAAGAGCTGAGGCATACTTATGAATAAGTAGGCAAAAGAAGTAACTAACAGAACGATAACTGTGGCCGCGAGCACCTTTCCTTTTGCCAAAGTAAACTCTCCGAAAAGTTCCTTATTTTACTATTCCCTAAGTCTCCTTAAAATATCTTCTTATGGGATTGGTGACAGAATCATCCAAGACAGACTTATGCTCTCACATACTGGTTTATCATCATCTGGGCAATTGAGTTAAACGCTTCACTGACATTAAGTCCTGATTTGGCTGAGGTCTCTATGAATTTAATGCCCAGTTTGTCGGCTAATTCTTCACCGTCTCTGGAAGCAATAACTCTCTTGCTCTCCATATCGGCTTTATTACCAACCAGTATGCATGGAACCCGTCCACAATGCCTGAAAACATCATTAAACCATCGATCAATATGGTCAAAAGAGTTCTTATTCGTTATATCATAAACCAATATGGAGCCTCGTGACCCCTCAAGATAGTGCTTACGCAAAACTCGATATTTGTGTTGCCCTCCCAAATCCCAGATTACCAGATTAATATTGTAGTCTCCAAGAATCATCAATTTCGCGCTAAAATCAATTCCAATTGTGGGAATGTAGCGCCCAATAAAGCGGTTCTCGGAATACCGATAGATTATCGAGGTCTTCCCTACTTCTGCATCTCCTAATACTGTTAACTTGAAGATGTATTTCTTTAGGTTCTTGTCTCCTTTTGGCATAATAGGTTACCTCAAATCCTCTATTCTTTCTTCAGCGGGAATATTGAGAGTGAGTAACTTCTCAGTGAGATATTCAAACGATTTGACATAAATCGGATTCTTGATCCACAGAGCTAGGTCATAGATCGGTGTCGGAGCCCACCTTCCTATGAAAGTAACCAGGCACTCTTTTCCGTCTATGGTATAAACTCCTACCGGTGTTTCACCGAGAGACCAGTGATAGACTGTAGCGGTCTTCATCAATTGCAATGCCACGTCTAGATCCTTTTTGGTAATCTTCCAACCAATTACCAACTCTACACCTTTAGAGACTTTTTCTTTCAACAGTCCGAATATTTGCTCTCTCAAAGCGTCGTTGAACATCAATTCGGGTGTAGCAAGAACAACGATTTGGCTCTCCGCTTGCTCGATGAGTTTCATGGTCAGATCCCGTATTTCCTTTTCTCCATTGACTAACCACATTGTTTCAGAAGCACTTGAAATTTCGGTTGGCTTTAGAGTTCTGATCAGTTTCTTGAGATCATCCACCAACGACTTTTGCTCTTTGAGCTTCTTCTCCAACTTGGTTATGACTTTCCGAGGTGGAACAGCAATGTAACGTGCTCCTCTCTTTACTGCCTCCTTTCTAACTAGCCCCTCATTCTCCAGTCTTTCTATAACTCTGTATACGTTGGGTCTTGGCACGTTTGAAAGATCTGCAATTTCTGTTGGATTTAGAGCTCCCCCTGTTGCTAACACGATATACACCTTAGATTCGTAATCTGTAAAGCCCAGTTGCTTTAGGTGCTCAACTATCTCCTCCGCTTTTCCTTGTATTGGCATTTTTCTAGAACCTTTTCTCAGTTTATTTTATGCTTCTGCGATTGCAACTTCCAAATAGAAGTCCTCAGCCACCATCTGCTATAGCAAACCGATTGACTACTCGATTCAGCCATTACATTCAATTTGTATCTATATTCCCCGCGTAATAAAAAGGTTTTCCGAAAAATGTAGCTGAGCTATAGAAAACCTTATATATCGTCGATGGATAATATAATTCTGTAGCTTAACTACACAATATCGGAGGAAGGTCTCAAGTGCCTTCTAATCAGTTACTAAAGATATTGGATGAACTCCGTCAACATAAGCCCACCCTCATCAACCTAGAAGAGAGTACTGTCATGTTCTCAAGATTCTGGGAGACCCTGGACGAAAACAAAGCGGAGCTTGCGAAGATTAGCTGGGCTCTTTCGAGAAGATTGATGGAGGCAATAACACAACTCATTGTTGCAATCGATGCGTATAAATTCGGGGCAATAGGCAAGAAAAAGTTACAAGATCTATTACAAAAAACCGATATAGAAGGTATAATCATGCTGATCTTTCCTGGGCTAAAGAACCCGGTTTAGTCATCGTCGCTCTTCTCAATCTCCTCCCCCCTCAAACCTTTCCAACCCCGCCTTTTTGCCCTCCCGAAAGGTCGGGAGGGCCCCCTTCCTTAATCATGAAGGCATAGCATTAGCAGGAAACTGATTAAAATACTCAGCTATCCTCTAATCGAAAAGCGTTCTATAACGTCTCAAAATCATTTGAACCAGAAAAACAACTATTCTAGATTGCCTTTACCTTCTTCACTATGGGCGGGCGGGACTTATAGAGGATCCTGTGTCCACAGTGGGGGCATTTAACACCAGGCAGAGATTTCAACCCTTCAACCGTTATTTCACGCCTGCAATTTCCGCAAATATATGGCATTTCCGAGCACTCCGTTCAATCAAGAGATGGTGGTCTATTAAGCTTTTTGGTTACTCTTTCTGATGAATCCATCGCGCTCAAAACCCTTTTGGTCCGCTCATCGATTCCCACGGTTTTTGCCATTTCGGAGTAAACTTTATATTTGTGCACAAAAACTTCTTGTTGAAGAAAAAGTAAAATGAAGATAAAAGGGAAAGATTGTATGGCAGAGGATATTTGTCCAAAATGCGGGCTACCAAAGGATCTTTGCGTCTGTGAGGAGATAGGCAAAGAGGAGCAGAGAATAAGAATTAGAATAGAAAAAAGGAAGTGGGGTCGGGAGGTAACAATCATCGAAGGGCTTGATGATAAGGAATTAAATCTAAGTGACTTAACCTCAAGACTCAAGGCCAAGTGTGCATGCGGTGGCACTTTCAGGAAGAATCACATAGAGCTCCAGGGCGACCACAGACACAAGGCAAAGGAGCTTTTGACTGGATGGGGTTTTACAAAACAAAACATTGATGTCCAATGATTTTTTGAGTAGCGACTATTGATGATTATGAAAAGAACAGATTCTTATCCGTTCAAGCGCCGAAGAGGTGAGCCAGGGAAGGTGCTGATCAATCTCTGCCCTAGGTGCAGAAGCACTAACATAAAATTACTCGATTTTACGAGTGGCTGGCTCACGCCTGTACAATATGTATGTCACGATTGTGGCTTCCGGGGCCCTCTGGTTATTGAGGCCCAAGTCACAGAGGAAGAAGCCAAGAGATTGTCGAAAGGTGAACCTATAGAAAAAATAGAATCACTTAGGGAATTCCTTAATCTGGAGGAGGACGAAAAAGAAAATGGAAAGGATTAGGTCTAGGAAGACTCTATTGGTTCTGAATCCACGCTTAATTCGAGTTCTGACACTATCTCCTTGTATCTGTTTCTGACAGTTACTTCTGTTACTCTGGCTGCCTCGGCGATCTCTCGCTGAGTCTTTCTCTCTCCTTCCATCATGCTGGCAATGTAGATTGCCGCGGCCGCCAAACCAGTTGGATCTTTGCCAGCCGTTATTCCCTGATCCCTTGCGCGTTTTACAATATCTACGGCCTTTCTAAGGGTCTCTCCCGATAGATTGAGTTTTGTTCCGAGCTTGGGAATAAAGTCTGTGGGACTAGCTATAGGGATATGTATTCTCAGTTCGCGTAGGAGGAGCCTATAACATCGTCCTAGTTCCTTCTTATTAATGCGTGATTGTTGAGCTATGTCGTCCAATGTGCGTGGAACTCTGCGTAATCGACAAGCTGCATAGACCGATGCAGCTATCATGGCCTCGATTGATCTGCCTCTTATCAGTTTCTTTTCAATGGCTTTTCTGTAGAGGATGGCTGAAGCTTCTTTTACTCCTTTTGGCAGATTTATTTGACTCGACAATCGGTCAAGCTCCGACATGGCATATGCGAGGTTTCTATCGATTGAGCTGTGCACTCTTGTCCGTATTTGCCATTTTCTCAGACGGTAAACCTGTGCCTTTCGTCTGGGTGAGAGTTTCTTTCCGTATGCGTCTCTGTCTCGCCAGTCAATAACAGTGCTTAATCCCTTATCATGCACAGTATAAGTCATAGGAGAGCCAACTCTGCTTCTCTTGGTCCTCTCTTCGGAAGAGAAAGCTCGCCACTCTGGCCCATGGTCAATTAGCTTGTCGCTTAGAACGATACCGCATGAGCTGCAAATCAATTCGCCCCGAGTCACATCATTAATAAAATCAGAATTCTCACATTCAGGGCATGTTGGTTTTGCTGCGGGCATTGCTCCCTTTTTTTTGGTTCTGCTAGGGGTTGTCACACCAAGATTCCTCCAAGTGCGATTCCCCGCCTTCGACACACCGCGAATGGGTGCAGATCCTGTGTGCAGGCTCGCCGGTCCTAAATACCCTCAAACATCCTTCTGTTTCTACAGAATGCTCGGTAGTTCTATATAAGATTTGCGATATTCTAAAGATATATCTCATTTTTGGCGCCCAATCACAAAAAAAGCGTCTCAGGTTCGTGATATTCTGAAAAAAATGCTCAAAGGGATAAACGATCACAAAGCTAAATAGTTGTGATTTCTATTCCATCTTCTGTCACAATTACGGTATGCTCTGATTGGGCCACTTTGCTACCTCTAATATCTGACAAAACGTAATACTTCCGCAGCAGTCCTTTGGAATTTAACTCCTTAAATCCCATTTTCAGACTTAAGGGTGGGATTCTTCTTGTGAGCCAACGCTCTGCGAATGGAAGTGTCTTGTATTCTTTTATTGCTATGCTGATTACTTTCCTTGAACCTTCAAATCTTACTGGACTCCTTATCGGAAGAAGGCTGTAAATGTAGCAATAGTTGGTCTCATGCGCCGCACCTTTTCCTGTTGTGGCAAAGGTCTCAATGCCGTATACTTCTCCCTCCTCTATCTTGTACCCATACGGAACACTAATATTCGGCACAACTTTTCCTCCGTGAACTATGTATTGATCAACTGTGTGTCCTGACAGATCTTTTATGGGTCTGTAACCGTATTCTTTTATTGTTTTCTCGATGATTTTTCCAATTTCGTTGGTTTTTACTCCCGGTTTGAATGCATCCAAGGCTCTTTCGAGGGATTTCTCTGTAGATTCAACGAGCGAGTCATATTCTGGATCAAAAGATACGGTGAATGCACCATCTGCAATATATCCATCAATATGGACGCCAAAGTCCACCTTGACGACGTCCTTTTCTCCTATCCTCAATTCATCGTTATGCGGAGATGTGTAGTGGGCGGCCACATGGTTTATCGAAACATTTGTCGGAAAAGCCGGTTTGCCTCCTTTTTCCGTGATTAGCGTTTCTATTTTCTCACACAATTCAATTACTGGCATTCCCGCCTTCACGGAGGGCTTAATTTGTTTGCGCACTTCTTTGTGTATCTCACCCGATTTTCGATATTTGTCGTATTTCTCGCTTTCCTCTTCTTCCTTCTCCGTTTCATCTTTCTCTTGGCTCATGCCTTTGACCAGCCTCTGTTCCTATTCCCCCAAACCGGTTTGAATACGACCTATAAGTCAATTTAGACTTATATAAGAGAATTGCTCAGAGAAACAAAAATAAAGTTTTATATTCTTAAATATTGTTCTAAATTAAATGTAAATGAGGGATGAAAGTGGCTAATAGCAAGTTTGGCCAGATTGAGGATGTTCTACGGGAAATAGAGGTAACAACGAGGCATATTGAGGCCAGCGTAGTTGTGAGCTCTCAAGGACTGCCTATCTGCTCTGCCATGCCGCGTGGCGTAGATGATGGTACTGTTGCAGCCATGACGGCCGCAATACTCAGTATGGGCGAGCGTGCGACGGTTGAGCTGGCCAGAGGTAGACTCAACAGGATCTTAGTTGAAGGAGAGCAAGGATATTTCATTCTTACGGGGGCCGGAAAAAATGCTATTCTAGCCGTATTAACGAAACGTGAAGCAAATCTTGGAATGGTTTTTCTTGTAATGCAACGTGCTTCTGACAAAATCAAGGGTTTGCTGGATTAATTTTAGGGAGGTATTTGCTGGCTCAGATCCCCCATCGCATGATCATCCATTTTACTGTCAATGCTATGAAATCTTCACCGCCGATAGATCTATTCATGCTTGCATAAGTGAAATGCCCCCCGCTTTCGCAAGGTGCTTCCCCCCTCTGCCTTATGCAGCTGAGAGCACTTCGGCTTCCTAGAGGGGAAGTTTCTGTTTTCCAGAGTTGACGGGTACACAGGAAAGCTTTCTCCTTCGGGCTGGTTCACTCCGTGCTGTGCCACAGACACAAGGCAGCCCTGTCAAGCAGGATATACCCACAAGACCTGCACCCCTAGACCGAGTCTCACACCTACGCCGTTGTCAACCTTCCTCTTACGAGTATCTTACCCAAACCTTAATTACCAGAAAGTCATTTAAACGTACCGCGATTCATCTCCACCCTCTCGGATGGACTCTTCCTGTGGAGAAAAGGATAAATCTTGCTTCAATAAAGCAGTTTCATGGGCTATGAGACGGAGTCGAATGGTAATGTCTTACTTAATTAGTTTTGAAGGCATCGATGGTTCAGGCACAGAAACATGGTCTAAATATACACGCAGTCTTTTGCAGAAATCGGGATACGAAGTAAGTCTTTTCAGATATCCTGACTATGACAGTCTATGGGGTAAAATAATTAGATTATTCCTTGATAAAGAAGTGGACCTCTCAACTGAGGTTCAGTTCCTAACTTTCGCAACCGATATAATCAAAGACGTATCAAGGATTAGAGAAGAACTCCAAGCAGGCCATTTTGTTGTTACAGATCGATACATAATCTCTACGGTAGCGTACCAATGTGCGAAGGGTTTTCCAATGGAAATCGCACAAAGGTTTGTTGAGTTATTCGATGTTCCAGAACCTGACCTGACAATTCTTCTTGTAATATCCGGAGAAGAAAGCACAAAAAGGAAGAAGTCTGAGAGAGGGCTGTTAGATCGACACGAAGAGAACACAGAGTATCTTAATGCAGTAAATCGATATTATCAAAATCTCTATGATCAAAATTACCTTTCGAAGAAATGGGTCATCATTGATTCATCGGGTTCAAAGGAAAAAACAAGAAAGGACGTACAACAAACATTAATAAACGCGTTTGACTTACCATTTAAATAAGTCGGGGGATCGGAACTGATGGGTATTTCAAGTGAAAATGGCTTTTACGTCTCGGAGAAAAGGAAGCTTGATCTCGGCAGCTTGGTTGATCCTATTTGCATCCAAGGGATGCCGGGTATAGCTCTAGTTGGAAAAGTTGCGGTAGAGCATATCATAGAGGAGCTGAATGCTGTAAAGGTCCTAGAAATATTTTTTTATGATTTGCCCCCTCAGGTATTAATCGTTGACGGTACAATGAATCTGTCAAAGACTGAACTGTACTTTTGGAAGGATGAGAATCAAAAGCACGACCTGTTCTTACTAACCGGAGATGCGCAACCCACCTCACACACGGGTGCGAACCTATTATCCGATCTAACCGGAAAGTACTTGGCCAATCATAACATAGGTTTCCTAATGGCACTGGCGGCCTCGGCCGTTCAGATTCCCGTTAATGAACCTAACATATATGTATCCGCCTCGTCTTCCGAAGTACTGCATAATCTGAAGAATCTACCTCGGATTCATCCATTCAAGGGCGGTATAATTACAGGTATGAATGGAATGCTGCCTGCCTATATGAAGAGGCTGTTCGGAATAGAAAGCTGTGTCCTCCTAGTTGAAGCTTGTCGGTACCTCGAAAGAGACCTGAACGCATCCAAGTTTCTAGTCGAAACCGTGAATAGTTATTTTGATATTGATATCAGCGTAGCGCATCTTGAGGAAAGAATAAACAAGGAAAAGAAAGGGCTGAAGCCTGACTATGGGATAGAAAGAATTCCTAGAAAATCCCCAGAGGAAAGGCCTGACTATCCAAGTTATATCGGCTAATATTCTTTCAGATCTCGGTTTTTGGAGTATTTTGACCATAATGTTTATAAGTAGGTATTCTACTAAGTAGAGTGATAATACGTAGAATGAAATAATATATCGTTGATATGTGATGAAAATGTTTTGGCACGGACGTGGACTTGGAAGAGGCATCTGGCATAAGAAAAGAATATCTCCAGTGGAATTTCTGATGCTGGTAATGTTGAAAGAAAAACCCAGATACGGCTACGAGATTATTCAAGAACTGGATGATAAGTTCAAAGGTCAATGGACTCCAAAGACAGGAACGGTGTATCCTGCCCTTCAAAGGCTAGAAAAACGTGATCTGATTAGCGGAGCGCTTGAAGAAAGCGAATCAGGACCGTCTAGGAAGATATATAGTTTAACCTCTGAAGGTGAGGGGATATTGAGCACAATTGCAGATAATTTTGACCGAGAGATAAAATTCCTGAACACGTATGTGGGAATAGTCGATCCCTTTCTCTCTTCATGGAGTGCAGACTACGCCATACGCCGTCTCAAAGGAGCTATTAAAGCAAATACCAATAGGGTGATCAGACTGTCGAAGTCTTTCCTTAAGATACCTTTTGAAGATTTGGAAAAGCACCTTACAGAGTACCGGAACTTCCTGCAGTCTCAGATTGAAAAAGTAGAAGATGAGCTACAGAAAATCGAGAAAAAAAGACGGAAATACGTAAAAATTGATGTCGAATAGGAGGTGTTATGATGAATCACGGAATAGGATCGTTCCTACACAAGATGATGAAATCCAGACATCACTGGAAGCGTCTCTTACCTTTTAGGCCGATAGGGTTGCTCAATGAAGCAGATCAGATAACAGTCCAAATAGATATTCCCGGGTTTAACAAGGAAGATATAGACATTAGAGCTGGGGAAGATGAGCTAGTGATTGAGGCCGAAGCCAAAATTGAGATAGAAAAACCAATCATGGAGAAGAGTAAGAGAAGGTTCTATGATGTAATTCAGCTTCCAGCTTTCGTCAAAACTGAGGAGGCGAAAGCCAGGTACGAAAAAGGTGTTTTAACCATAACTCTTCCAAAAAGAGAACCTCAGAAAAAGATAGATGTGGAATAATATTTTGACAGTCTTCACTTCTCCCCTTTTTTTGCCTGTTTTATGCCTCGAATTATCTCGTTAAGGGTTCCCCCTTTGTCTTTTAATACAGTGTTCTCTACGAAAGTCCCCTGAACTATCATGCTGGCACCGGCCTTGGCAGCGGAAACCGCTTCTGACATTGTATTGATTCCCCCGCCTACGATTATCTGAATATCTATGGTCTTTGAAACGGCTGAAATCATATCCGGCGGCACCATAGCCTCAACTCCCGAGCCACCTTCCAAGTATACAAGTTTAAACCCCATGTATTGGGCCGCCAAAGCGTAGCCCGCTGCAATAAGTGGTTTATTGCGGGGTATAAGGCGTGCTCCACTAACATAACCCGCAGTACCTCCTGGCTCAACTATAAGATATGCCATCGGTATGGCTTCTATACCAAGCTTCTTCACTATGGGCGCAGCTAAAGCTTGGGCCCCCACTACCCAATAGGGATGGCTTGCATTAAAGACACTCATGAAGAATACTGCATCTGCATGTTTACTAATTCCTGTAATATTTCCCGGGAAGAGGATTACTGGAACCTCGGTTTGGTCTTTTATGGCAGCTACTGTCTCATCGACCTCCAGACTCGTTGAACCGCCTACCATGATCGCATCGCTTCCGGCTTTAACAGCCAAACGAGCCAGCTGCCCCGCCTGCGCAGGTGTTTGATGGGCAGGATCAGGATCTATCAATGTGAGGTGGACAACTCCTTCCTCATTGACAATCTTGCTTAAATAGTCCCATACTCTATTACCCACATCTTGTCCCCTCGTTTCTAATGAGAAATCGTCCCCACCTTGACTGTTCTATTTCAGAAGACTGATTTTGTTATTCTCCTTTCTGTGCTTTTTGGATTTAACTCTATTGGCTAGAAACCCCCCTCCTATATTATTGAGACACAAAAAGACTACATAGAAGCAGAACTCCTATGCAAGCAGATTTTGAGTTCACACAATCTATTGCCGGTCTACTGTCACGTTGTCATATTGGAAATTCGTATCCGCACTTTGGACATTTGCAGTATTTGCAACTCCCCATAGCAATATTAGGGCATGCGCCACAGGCTAAAGCCCTTGAATAGGAGATTGAGAACCTAAAATTGCATTTGGGGCATATCAGAATCCGGACCATCCCTTCTCCTCACGCTCGGCCTCTAATAAGATGTTGTATGATAAGCTTTTTAATGTTTTTCTCTCAAATTCCTTTATCTGGGGTAATTCCATGAGTAAGAGAAACAAGAAAGCAACGAAGCAGATTGCTCTGGGCGCGATGTTAATCGCCACAGGAATAGCTTTGGCTACTCTTATATGGTTTCCCTTCTTAGGGGCGAAAGCTTTTCCGGTACAGCACATGATTAATGCAATCGGAGGTGTCTTCCTAGGCCCCATCTGGGCAGCGTTCATTGCGACTGCTATAGGATCGATAAGGAATATATTGGGTACGGGAACAATCTATGCCTTTCCAGGTGGTATACCCGGCGGGATGATTGTGGGTCTATTCTATCTGCTGATTGTTAAAGCAGCAAGAAAGAAACATGGGAACCTGGCAGCACTAACGGAGCCTATCGGGACAGTTTTCATCGGAGCTACTCTATCGGTTTACGTTTTTGCTCCTTTGTTCGGGGATCTTCAATCAGTTGGGGCTTTAATTCCATTCTGGATCTCTTTCGCGACCAGTAGCATTCCTGGATCTATTATAGGATTCATTGTTCTTCAGGTGCTGGAAGTTGGGGGAATCGATGGAGAGTATTTCCGTCAGTGAGTTCTTGGGCAAGAGTACTCTAATCATTGGAGATGTGGGCGTAGGCAAGACTAAGTTGACAGCACTAGTAGTTGAAGAGCTATTAAAGAAAGGGTATGGAAATGATATCACGATAATCGATTTGGCTCCTATGCCTGTTACTTACCGAGGCATGCAAGTAGGCGGTCGAGTCTCCAATTATGTCGGTATTGATCCAGTGAGATATCTGACTTCTGAATCTATCACAGCACCCAGACTGACTGCAAAAAGCAGGGATGAATTGGTTGACATCATAGAGAGAAACAGGCAATTAGCTGAGTCATGCCTTGAGAAATACTTGGTCTCCCCCACAAAGATACTAACCATTAATGATTTGACCATATATCTGCACGCCGGTAGACTGGATATTGTTACAGGATGCATTTCTAAATCTGAGACTTTCATCGGAAACGCATACTACGGGGATTCCCTGAAGAATGATCTGGGGACAGGAATCTCCACAAGAGAAAAGCAATCGATAGACAGGTTTTGTAAAATAGTGGATAGAGTAATCAGCCTTTAACAAAAGAATAGGGAATTTTTCCAACCTAGATTGCTCAATTTGAATGTTTTTCCATCAAGAAATAGAAGTAAATCATATATACTTTCCTTCAATAGAAATCACCGGGGTAGCCGATGTCGCACTATTCAGAAGATATAAAAAGAGCCGTCTTTAAGTCCTGTCTAAGCTGCGTTCAGACCACGCTTAAGGATGGAACGAGGATAAACGTAAGACCCTTGAAACCTAGTGATAAGCGTTATCTTATAGAGATGTACAGCACGATATCACCTTATACGCAAAATCTCCGTTTTGGTTGCGTTAAATCGATTGATGGTTGGAGGGCAGTAAACATAGGGAGATCTGTTATTTACATTGATGGAACAGACGTGGACTATGATACGAGCATGTCTCTCGTAGCTGTTAAGGAAATTCATAATGGGATCAAGATAGTAGGAGACGCTCGCTATGTTCTGAATAAAGAAAAGAATGAAGCTGAGTGTACTCTCTTGGTACATGACGACTATCATAACTTGGGCTTAGGAACTCAACTTATGGGATGTCTCATAGATGTGGCTAGAAAAAGAAACATAAGCAAAATCTATGCATGCATTGCAGCTAAAAACAAGAAGATGCTGCATGTAGCTCGAAAAACAGGTTTTGAAGTCATTCACAAAGACTCTGATGAATATATTATGAAGATTGACCTCTAGAGAACCTTAGGATTTATGTTATCTGTGTGGTAGGTTTCCCTGAAAATGATCCTACGAGCTGATCGTAGAGCCTTCTTCCGACTCTGATATTAGTACTTACCAGCTTCATACGATAACCGCTTCTAATTGTTCTAATGAGTTCTCGAGCTGCCCAGCCTGGCCTTTTAATGAACCTCTGATAACCTTCGGCTATTATTTCGGCTATTCTTTTTTCGGGGACGCAATTCGGATGCACCTCGGGCACATCCACGGCATCTTCCCAACCAGTCTCTTGGTTGATGTAGCCGGATTTAACCAACTCTTCGTGGATCTTTGCCCCTGGAATTGCCGACAGGATATTAAACTGAGGAAAATCGAGGTCAAGTTTCATTGCGAAGTTTATCGTATTATAAATCTCCGAGACTGTTTCCGTTGGCGCACCAACAATGAAGGTTCCAGTTATGATATCTGTACCTGCCTTTCTGGCATTGTTTACGGCAGCTACGGCCTGATTCACCTTCGTCCCTTTGTTATAGTAATCCAAAACTCTCTGATTGGCACTCTCGATACCAATATATAAGATCTTAAAACCAGCCGAAACCATCGATTGAAACATCTCTCTCGAGGCGGAATCTACTCTTCCTTCGGCGATCCAATTGAACTCAAGGTTCCTTTTTCTAATGAGATTGCAGATCTTAATTACTCTCTTCTTGTTTATTGTAAAATTGTCGTCAATAAAGAGCACATTCTCGTACCCCTCAGAAATAACCTGCTCTATCTCATCGACAACATTCTCCACGCCTCTAGGTCTCCATCTTCTATGTGCAAATGCTGCGCAACAACAGTAAGTACAGGCAAAGGGACAACCCCTGGATGAGAGAATGGAGGTAAATTTCGGCATCTTAGCGCCTGATATGTAACCATAGTCATTTCCTTTAACAAATTTCCGGCGCGGAATGGGCAAATCATCTAGATCCAGAATCATCTCTTCTTTCTTTCCATATTTTACTCTCTTATTTTCTCTGTAAACAAGACCCCCAACACTCTTCAAGTTCCCACCGCTTTCCATTGCTTGAGCCAGGCTGAGCATCGAATACTCCCCCTCACCTTTAATGATGTAATCCACTTGCGGATATTTCTGTAGTATCCTTTCAGCATTCATGGTAGCGTAGTAGCCACCAAAAACGATGGGAAGATTTGGATTCCACTTCTTGAGGTAGTGCGCTTGCTTTGCAGCCCTAATACCTGTAGAGACCAATGTAGAGAATCCTACGATGTCTGGATCTATTCTCTTTATCTTCTTGATAAGAGCTTCATCTGAAATCTTCTCTCCAGGTTGATCCACTACATTAACGCCTATGCCATTGTTCTCGAGTACAGTTGCCATATACAGGATTCCCATCGGTTGACTTCCGGCTCTTGAGTCGTAGGCTTTTTCGAACGACAAGAGTAGAGGATTCACAAATGTGACCTTCATTTTGATCATCTTGGTGCATTTTACGATAGGAAATAGGCCTGAACGCCTTGTGGACTACTCCTCGCTTTCGCAAGGAGTCTCCTCACTCTCTCTGCATTAAGCGTCTGAGGACACTTTGGCCTCGCAGAGTGAAGGTTTCTGTGCTCCGAATTCAGGACTGCACAGGAAAGCTTTCGCCTTCGGGCTCGTTTGCTCCATACTACTCCGCAGCCACTCAGGAGCCCTATCAAGCAGGATACACCCACAAAGCATGCATCCCCCAGACCGGGTTTTGCACTCGTAACGTAGGGCAACCTTCCTCTTGCGAGCATCTTACCAAGACTTAGTTATCGAAAAGCTATTTAAAAGCAATGCAGTTCATATCCATCCTCTCAGATGGGGTCCTCTTGCCGAAAAAAAAGATAAAGGGTTGAGCATTTGAAGTCTTCCGATGAAGAATGGTCCGATATAATTAAGATAGATAAATCATATTATTGTGTGTGGGAACAGATTTGAAAATAAATAGTGTGTTCGACGTTATTGGACCGGTTATGGTGGGTCCTTCTAGCTCTCACACGGCCGGTGCTGTTAGAATAGGCTTAGTTGTCCATCAATTGCTGGGGAAAATCCCTAAAGAAGTTACAATACTCCTTCATGGTTCTTTTGCTGACACCTATCGAGGACATGGGACTGACCGAGCTATTGTAGCGGGGCTGCTTGGTTTCAACACAGATGACGAGCGAATAACAGATGCTTTGGATATAGCAAAAGAAAACGACATGAAAGTTGAACTCAAATTAGTAGACCTGGGCGATGAATATCACGCTAATACTGCTAAGATCGTGGCGAAAGGACTGGACATTCCCGAAATCGAAGTAATCGGCAGCTCTATTGGCGGTGGGAACATATTAATAGTTGAGATTAACGGGTTTAAAACAGAGTTGACGGGAGATTACGATACGATAATAACCTTACACCGAGATAAGTCAGGTGTTATCTCTCAGGTAACGAGCATTTTGAGCAAACATCATGTAAATGTAGCATTTATGCGGGTTTCTCGAAAAGCAAAAGGCAAAGAAGCTTCTATGGCAATCGAGGTAGATTATCAGGTTCCCTCAGGAGTTCTGGATGAGATTGCCTCTCTCAGAGAAGTTAGACTGGTACGACTAATAAAGGCAATTTCGCCAGCTGGGGGGATTTAGATGTCAGGGATGACGAGGCAATCGCCGGACCGAGCATATATAAAATGAGTAATTGAGGTGGATCTGATGCCAGAATTCAAAACAATACAGGATTTGATTCAGCTAGCTGAGAACAAGAATACGTCGATGGGACAAATAGTCCTAGAATGGGAAGCTGAATCTGCAGAAAAACCCGTCGAGGAAATACGGACCAGAATGAGAAACTACTGGCAAGTAATGAAGCAGTCTATTGAACAAGGTCTCACTCAAAAAATAAGGTCTGTAACGGGTTTGACGGGCGGAGACGCAAAAAGAATGATGGACTCGAAGGCAAGGATTATTTGTGAAAACATGAAAGGGGCCATAGCTAGAGGTTTAGCTGTTGCAGAAGTCAATGCGGCAATGAAAAAGATCGTAGCTGCTCCTACAGCTGGCTCCAGTGGAATAATCCCGGCAACTCTTTCGGTGACAGCTGAAAAGCTAGGAGTATCTGAAAAGCAAGTTATCCAAGCCTTATTCACCGCCTCTGGTGTGGGGGTAGTCATTGCAAATAATGCGACGATTTCTGGAGCTGAGGGAGGATGTCAAGCCGAATGCGGAGTAGCCTCGGCCATGGCCGCTGCCGCCGTCACAGAATTGGCTGGGGGAACTCCAAAGCAGGCTGGGCATGCAATCGCTATCGCTTTGACGAATACGCTGGGTTTGGTTTGCGATCCTGTGGCAGGACTGGTAGAAATCCCGTGCATTATGCGAAATGTCATTGGTGTTGTTAACGCTCTGATTTCCGCTGAGATGGCGTTGGCAGGAATAAGGAGTGTCATTCCAGTAGACGAGGTCATTCTTGCTCTGGATGATGTAAGCAAACGTTTGCCGGAAGAACTGAAAGAAACCGCTTGTGGCGGTCTTGCTATAACCCCCACCGGGCTAAGAATAAAAGAGGAATTTCTGGGGAAAGAATAGCTGTGTGGTCATTCAAATAACCTTCTCAAAAACTAAAAGGTTGTACTCATCGGAAGGTTCAAAACCCATTTCTCTCAATTTGCTCGGTATGGGTTCAAAATTGCAAGCAAAAGCATGTATCTTCTCTAGCTTCCGTTTTAGGGCATAGTTAAGCAGAAACCCCATCATATCGCCAACTGATTCGGGGTCTCCACCAATATAGCATGTTTGTATGGCCTTTATGTTCCACGCTTGCTCAATTCTATCGTCGAGAAGAATCACACCTTTAATCTTACCTTCCTTCTCTGAGATTATCACTCTCTTGTTTCTCGCGAACGTCTTTGTATCTTCTTCTTCCAATGAATACCAAACAAAGAGTATGGTGTAGAGCCCTGAAGACTTGTCGTAGACTGCTGAGTTCTTCAAGAACTCGTTTATTTTTTCGACATCCTCCTTTTTACCCCATCGAGCATCCCCAACATCCTCGAAGTAGTATGGTTCGCACTCCAAATGCACGAATTCTGTAATAGGTCTGAATCCCAACTTTCGGGCAAAACCCTGGGCTATCTTGTTAATAGATATTATGCAGGACCGGCCTATCTTGGCTCCTACTTGTTTGGCGAAAGAAAAACATTCGCGGTTAAGCAAAGTGGCGATACCTTGTTCCCTGTATTGAGGATCCACCCTTAATCCTTGGAACCAAACTTCGCCGGGCTTAGTAAGCAAAACGTGACAAATCCCGACCGGCCTTTCGTTTATTAGTCCTACGAATAACCTTCCCCTATTATCCTGAATCCAAAGGTCCCATACTTCGGAAATGTAGTCCCCCCATTCCCATGTGTTCTGACAGAATTCTAAAACAGTCTCCTTGTCCGAGTTCTTTGCTTTGCGAATCTTGACTTCCCGCATTTTGATGCATACCTTATCAGATTTGCTAATAACTTAGCTCTGTGTGTCTTTGGAGATAGGGATGGGGATCCAAGCTAGACCAAGACAAGTCAATATCGCTACGCTGAGACATCAACTCCTCAAGTAATCTCCCTGCTTTCTTTGTTTTCCACCAATAGTCACCGTAGTCATGCTCTAGCAATTGTTCGAGTTCAGCAACTCTTACTGACGCAATAACATAGCTTGGACTATAAAGGTTATAACTCGGCATAACATGATGTAATAGCCAATAGTCACCTGGCAGTCTGTGGAAGAACCTCGCAGTTAGTTCTTCATAACGCTCGGACGCTCCTTCTATGCTAAGATTATTCCGCCAATATTCAAGTTTCAAAATGCTGTTTGCTGCATAGAAGACCAGAAACCAAAGATTCATGAAATGCCTTCTATTAATAATATCATTGGCTACTTCTTCATTGAATTTGAATACTTCGTTTAGAACGAGAGGATTTTCGACGATGTGTTCAAAGAGAATAGAAAATGTCTCATCAACTCCGATTGGCGTGAAATACCGGTTCCATATTGGTTTATCCGAACGTGCAGATACACCATGTATTGCATGTCCCATTTCGTGAAAAACGCTGCTTGTATCTTCAAAAGGATCACTTTGTCTAAAAAGAATACGAACATCATTTGGAATCTGAACGTAGAAGGTTACTGGACTTGGCGTTTTTCCTGGACGATCTGCATCGTCTACATTGACCCGAGATAGATCAAGACCCATTTCTTCAAAAACATCTTTAACAATTTCTATGGGATTTTTCAATTTGGCAAAACGTCTTTTGAGGGGATGATAGACCCTACTCCTAAAAACATACATATCATCATAATAATCAAAGGGCTTTCCAAAGAGCTCCTCAGAGTATCTCTCAGCACCTTTCATGAATGGTGATTTAGCTCGATCACCTAACATTTCAAGTAGTCTGTGAAGATCCTCGTATCGAACATCTTCCCACTCCAGATATTTCTCAAGCGCGGTGGTATTGTACTTTGCATACGTTTGTCTGGAGATTTCAAAGAATTCCTCTATTAATGATTTGATTAAGGAAGCTTTCTGGATAAATTCATCAAAAACCGCCTTTCTTTTACTGGGCTCGGCTTCAGAATTGAATTGACGCCAATTTCCCCAGTTGACATTTTCTCCTCTGAATCTTTCCTTGCTGGAGATAACTCTATTGCGTTCTTCGTGTAATTTGTGTGTAACAGGAGTTTGCTCAGAGACAACAATGGACTCAACAAGTCCCTGCTTCAGCCTAAGATTTTCCGGTTGATGCCGTTGGAGGAACTCCCTTGATATTCGAATCATATCCTTGGCTGCTTTTTCCATCCTGTCCTTATTTACGTCCAAACCAGCGTATTGATTGTACAACTCTTCGGCCTCTATGCTGTACAGCATTTCCCATTCTTTGTAGAATTTTGAAGGTTCCACGTTGATCCCCTCAATTGCCCTTCTGCTTTTTGAGAGATAATCCTTACGATTATTTATGTTTTTCTTCCACAAGGAGACTCCATCCGCGGGGGTGGACGTGAATCGAGTTGTGTTCAAAACCCCTCTTGAGTGTTTATGGCAAGGGTCTGTGACCCTGAAAGGAGAGTTGACATAGGTAACAGGCTCTTAGGCTATATGCTTAAAGAAGGGCTATCCCGCAGTCTGTGGCTGCTTGTGACGGGAATTTAACCGGCCCCAAACCTCCCCCAATGTTCGTTACTCTGAAAAGAGACTTGTTAGCGTTTCAAAGTCCGAGGGAGAAAACCCCTTGCGAAAGCTGGAGGTAGTTCACTCAGAGAAGAAGGATTTGTAAAACTTCTAGTAATTAGGCCTCGTTTCTTTTCTCAGATGTTTATTTGGTGGAACATCTTTCCAAACCGTCAGATTGGGGTCAATTGTGCTGCTAGGACCGATCTTCAAACCAGGCATAATCATAACCCCTATCCCAGTTTTTACATCATCCCCCATAATCGCCCCCAGTTTACGACGTCCACTATCAACACGAATTCCCTTTAGAGTAACTGGGATGCTCCTTTCATCTAGACGAAGATTCGCAGTAATTGTACCTGCTCCAAAATTGACGTTTTCTCCTATAATGCTATCTCCGGCATAAGAAAGATGTGCGATATGGCTCCCGTCCAGAATCACGCAATTCTTTATCTCACAGCCATTACCAATTCGACATTCTTTTCCAATGTAGGTGTTTGGACGAATATAGCAATTAGGACCGATATCGGCCCCTTCATCTATTAGTGAAGGCCCTTCAATATAGGAGCCCGAACGGATAACAGCCCCTGTTTTCACCCCCACAGACCCAACTAGGACTGCTCCGGATTCAATCTTGCCTTCGACCTTCAATTCTTCTTTATTAAGAAGAATCTTGTTTGCCTCCAGTAGATCCCAAGGACGACCTATATCAATCCAAAAATCTGACAAAACGCAACCATAGACTGTTTTATTCTCCCTGATCATGATTTGAATGGAATCGGTTATTTCGTACTCATTCCTTCTTGATCGAGGAGTTTTCTTAATAGCATCGAAAATGTCCGTAGATAAAACCATAATGCCAGAACTTGCCAAGTTACCTGTCATTTCATCTGGCTTTGGCTTTTCGGCAATATCAGTTATTCTCTGTTCAGTGCCAAGTTTAACTACGCCATACAGTGAGGGATCCGATACTTCTGCCAGTCCAATCGTGGCCTCGCATTCTTTCTTTTCGTGATGCTCAATAAGCCTCGGATAATTTCTTGAGTCAGTTAAAACATCACCGTTAGTAACAATAAAGCTCTCCTGACCAACAAACTCTTCGGCCAGAGCTATAGCGTTTGCAGTACCCAGCACATCTCGTTGAACAGCATATTCAAGCTCTAACCCGAGATCATCACCGTCTCCGAATAACTCGATAATCTTCTCCTTGAAGTGCCCAACAATAAGCAAGGCCTTTCTTATCCCGGCTTGCTTAAATCCATTCAAGATTATCTCCAAAAGCGGATGCCCCGCAACGGGAAGAATTTGCTTGGGACGTGTCAAAGTCAAAGGGTTAAGTCTTCTTCCTTCTCCAGCTGCGAGAACTACGCCTTTCATTTAATCACCAGATAAGAGGTAAGTCAATGAATTTAAATAAACAACGGTAGTTCTGGAATTATCCAACAAAAACTCAGGACTCTACCAAATCTCTTCGTCTTCTTTCTTATCATCGTATGTTTTGAAGTGCCTATCTCTGTCTGTTGTATCGAAGCTGGAACGATCCGCTGCGGTGTAGCGCCTGACACCTTCGGTTCTACGTTCAAGTTTCACGGCCTTTTCTATTGAATTGTGAACCATTTTTGTTGTCAGTGCATCAAATGCTTCTTCTACATGTTCCCCCGTCTTGGCACTTGTTTCGATGTATTCACTTCCGATTTCGTTGGCAAACCATTCTGCATCTTCTTGTCTGACCTCTCTCAGGTGAGGCAGGTCCACCTTATTGCCAATTAAGACAACTGGAGCGTTGGGAGCTCCGTACTTGTATAGTTCCTCCAACCAACCCACTAGGTTTCTGAAGGTTACAATCCTCGTTAAATCAAAAACCAGCAAAGCTCCAGCGGTTCCTCCGTAGAATGCACTTCTAACCGCCTTAAACCTCTCTTGACCTGCTAGGTCCCATACAGACAGCTTTACCGTTCCTTCATCTGAATTTACAGTCTTGGAGAATATGTCAACGCCTATGGTCATTTTGTAGTCTTTTTTGATAAATCCCTTGGTGAATTGAGAAATAAGGCTAGTCTTGCCGACAGCACCATCCCCCAGAAGCAATGTCTTGAATACGTAGATTGACTCTTTTTGGTTCATGTATCTTCACTCTCATGCCTACGACTACCCGCTTGTAGAGACCCTAAAGATATCTTATCTTTCATGTAAATAAACTTAAGTCTTTTTCCTATATTCGAGCATCCTCCTAGTTATCGCCTTAAATGCTCCATTAACGTTCTTCCCTGTCTTGGCACTAGTTTCCGTGTATCCGTTACCAGTTGTCTTTGCATTCTGCCTCGCTTTTCGCGTAGATACCTTTCTCCGGTTTGTAAGATCTGTCTTGTTTCCTATGGTAACCACTGGCACTTTTCCTGCATACTCCTGCATTTCCTGCATCCATTCAGAAAGCGTCTCAAAAGTCGTTGGCCGAGTTACATCATAGACAAGTAATGCTCCAGAGGCCCCCTCATAAAAGCCCTTTCTTATTATCTTAAAACGCTCTTGACCGGCAATGTCCCAGATTGTTAATTTGGTCTCGCAATCTCCTAGACGGATCTGTTTGGTGAAAAGATCCACACCTAGGGTCGGCTTATATTTGTGCCTAAAGCGATTTTCAACGTATTTCAGTGTCAACGTAGTTTTGCCAACAGAACCATCGCCGATTAGCAGCAGTTTTAAGTTGTACTTCTCCATTTTTGAGGACCTCTCAATTTTTCCCTTCTTAAGTAATTCTTGGAAGCAGATTACTTAAATATTTTGCAATTCTGACACTGATTATTTCCGATATGCTCAGAACCATTCCTAATGGCTTTTGTTTCATAATTAAAGACTTCTGAGCTTCCTTACAGCTTCTGTAACTGCTTTATCTGGCGTTGGGGCCCTCGAAGCATTATGTATCATTCTTTGATATGATTCAAACCGTTCTTCCGTAATACCGAATTTGCCGCAGATCTCGCTGACCAAGTCCCCTCGTTTTGTTGCTGAGCTTTTGTTTATAGCAAGCGTGATATCCAGAATTGTAGGAAGAAGCTTTGTTTCAGATTTGGGATCCCCAAAGCACGATTTCACGGCGTCATACAATTCTGGGCTGGTAACCGTTGCGGTGGTTAAAAAGGAGCTTCGCGTCTCTGTTAATGTCGGTATTACCGTCAAAACCAGAGATTTGGAGGAATTACTTATTCTAATACCGCCACCTTCCTCCAATTTTCTAATAGTAATGTCGACTTTACTCTTAAGACAATCCAGGCTTTTTCTCACTACTTCATCCGAACTTATCTCATATTCCAGTCTTCTTTTCATTAGATTCACCCCAAGAGGCACTTTCGGCAACAGGTTCCTATTTGATAGATACCTATTTAAGAGAATTCTCTTAACATAGCTAAAAACATACGGTGATATTAATGAAAAGAAGATTGGTTGTATTAGCGTTGATTGCGGCGTTATGTCTTTCGATGTACACCTTTGCATTCTCACAAGAAGGTTATGTAGATAATCAAAGACTCTTGGCGGCACCCGCGTTTGCACCAGAGATTTCAAGCTTTCCATCAACTAAATTCACTGGAACAATGAATGTTACAGCTTACACATCGCCCGATTCAAGTTATGATCTGACCCTAGAATACCTACGGAGTGCCGAATTCGAGATCGACATCGAGATTTATTCAATAAGTAACGGTTTCCTTGTAAAAGAACTAAATGATGCGCTGGCCAGAAACCATACTATGGAGATGAACGTCATAATCTCTGAGGGACACGCTTCGGGAGCCGAGACTCACTGGAGCCGAGCGACCATGTACAACCTGTCCCAAGCCAAAATAAGCATTCCAGCACCCAATCTCGATATTTTCGAATCAAATGGAACTGAATTCACCTTTACTCACGCCAAGTTCATAATCATAGATCGCGAAGTTGTTTTAGTTCAAAGCTGCAACTGGGCCAAGACCGGCGTTCCGCCTGATCCAAGCAGCGGCCATAGAGAATGGGGTGTTGCCATAAAGGACCAAGATGTAGTTGATTATTTCCTTGATGTGTTTACTAACGATATGCTCATCGCAACACCGTATACACCTAACATAGCTCATCAAGACAATTTCGGTTCTTCAATTGATACTGGCCCGTATCCCCACCCATTCTCCTCTCAAACATTCGTAGAATCCATGAGTATTCAGCCAGTTGTATCCCCTGATAATTCGAACGCCACTATCGGACAACTCCTAAGATCCGCTAATTCTACCCTGTACGTTCAACAAATGTATATCAAACGTTATTGGGACAGTGGAGATGACTACTTCCTTGAGGAATTAATAGCCGCAGCGGGAAGAGATGTAACTGTCAAGGTAATCATAGATGGTGAAAGCAGTGGAATGACTGAAGTTGCCAACTATCTGATTGATAATGGCGTTGCAGTAGCTTTCGATAATGATACCTATTTCGATGAGCCGCTATGGACCCACAATAAGGGCGTAATCGTGGATGGAAAAGTCGTTCTCGTCTCAAGTATCAATTGGTCCCATGAGTCAGTTAATGAAAACAGAGAGACTGGTGTATTAATATACAGTCAGAACATTGCTAGCTACTTCACTCAGGTCTTCCAATGGGACTGGGATGCTGCTGAATACCTCGGCGGTGGAAACGGCGGCGATGGTAACGGGTTGCAGATCCCAATTGAGTATTTGGCAATCGGTGGTGTAGTTGGAGTAATCATAATAGCAGTGCTGGCACTTCTTACCAAGAAGAAATGAAGAACTCACTATAAGACCTTTCACCTTTTTCTATTCTCAACACTCCTGGATAAATCCATCACAATAAGGGGGGCCTTTTGCCGATAGAGTTAAAAGAATCTGCTCATCTGTCTTGTTGGGTAATTCACAGGCGTTTCAAATGACATATCTTTTTGGAGATATTGCTGTGTAGCGTGATTTCAGATGAGAAAGATTATTGAAATCAACGCCCTCAAGAAAGATTTTAAAAAGGTAGACTTACGTTTCGCTCTAGTCTATCCGAATCACTATCGTGCAGGGATGAGTAGCCTTGCTGTCCACCTTATTTATGAATTGATAAACGATCGAGAAGACAGTTTGTGTGAACGTATTTTCATGTCTACTCGTCCGCTATCTGTTGAATCAAGACAACCATTGTCAAGGTTTGATGTCGTGGGTTTTTCTCTTCAATATGAGACTGACTATCTAAATGTCCTAAAGATTTTGAAAGCTTCTGACATACCGTTACGCTCAGCCGATCGAACAAGAAGTAACCCTCTGGTAATCGCGGGAGGTCCTTGCGTATCTGAGAATCCAGAACCAATTGCTCATTTCGTTGATGTATTTGTGGTTGGAGAGCTTGAGCCGATTTTCAATGACCTAATGACAACACTTGTTCAAACTGAGCCTAAATCGAATTTGGAGGAACTTGCAGAAATCAAAGGAATATATGTTCCTTCTCTAAATCCAGAATGTGTTGAACGAGTCTGGGCAAAGGACTTGGATTCAACCTACCATTCGATACGACAAATAATCCCTCAGGTTGAAAAAGATGATGAGTATTCCCCTGCGTTTGGCAAAGCTCTATTGGTGGAAGCATCGAGGGGATGCTGCCATCGGTGTCGTTTCTGTCTGATAGGCTACCAGTGCAACCCCTACCGGGAACGCAACTTGAGTCAACTGGCGGCGATTATTGAAGACGGTATCAGAAGCACTGGCGTGAGAAAAATCGCATTAATAGGTCCTGCAATATCGGACTATACTCGGCTTGAAGATTTATGTTGGCAGATAGTAAACTCTGGATTGGAGCTATCAATTCCGTCTCTAAGGGCAGATCATGTCACCGAAAATATGATACAAGCCCTTGTTAACGGCGGCCAGAAAACAATTGCCCTTGCTCCTGAGGTAGCTTCTACTGCTCTTGCGGAAAGCATCAATAAGGGAATTACTAAAGATCATGTGCTCGATTCAGCTCAAACAGCACTAGCCAGCGGAATCAAGAATCTGAAACTCTACTTCATTATTGGCCTCCCGTCAGAAACCGACGACGATGCTCTCCAGATAGCGTATCTTTCAAAGGAAGTCGCAGATTTAGGATTCACCAAACATTCTGTACGACTTAGCGTAAATCCATTCATACCGAAGCCCCACACCCCCTTCCAATGGTTTGCGCAGCCACCATTGGATATCCTCAGAAAGAGACTAAGAATCGTCAAGACTCAACTCAAGCATGATTCGAGAATTGAGGTTGAAAACCTTGATCTTAAATGGGGGAGAATACAGACTGCCCTCTCACTTGGTGACCGCCGGCTCGGAAACGTTCTAGAATCTGCAGCCATGCTCAACGGCGGACTGGGTGATTGGAGACGCGCCTTTAGACTACATGGCCTGAGAATAGAAGATTACGTCAATAAGCCCAGATCAGTCGATGACAGACTACCATGGAATTTCATCAAAGTTGCGGACTCTAATCTTCTTTTAAGGGAATATCGAAAGGCGCTCAATTATGTGGCCCGGTCTCCGAAATGAGAATTCTATCGTTGTCTGTTTTTCTATTTGGTCAGTGATTCCGATGCCTTTATTTATGGCCGTTTCGGTTAGTGACATAGGAAACCGAGGTGGGTGAGCGCATGGCTCTCAATCGGAGGGACATGAAAAAACACTTCCCTAAACTTGCGGAAGAGATCGAAAGCAGCAAGACCAGAAAGGTCGAAGTAGGAGGAGTCCGTTGGTCAGAAACAGATTACTATGAGGAACTTACTAATCCTGATGTTATTAGCTTTTTGAGACGTTGTGATACCGAGAAACAAGGACAAGAGATAATAGACTACCTGGAGAATAGGGAAGAGATCACCCCCGAGTATGCTGACATCCTTCGACATCAATTGCAGACAAGAGGCGTTCGTTCCTTTGGCCCAAAAAAAACATGGGGCTACTTCGAGAAGGTGTACAGAAAGAAAGCAAAGCCTAAGAAGAAGTAGCGAGTTGAGAATCGCCGAAAAAGACCAGCAGGCAATGCCTAAAGTATCCTACATTACCTTTTTTTGGTTTGTTACTACATCTAATATCAGGCCATTCAGATTTTCGAGGTGATATTAATGTGTGAATTCTCCGTTAAACTAGAAAAGAATGGAAATACTATGGTCATTGCAAAGGATATCGTAAGGGTGAGAATTTCTGATACAAAATGCGTTTTTCAGGACATCTTGAGGTCGAGCCAAGAGACTTCGCCGTATCTTATTGCGAAAGTTGATGTTCCTAACGAAGAGCTGATAGTTCGTGAGATTCCCATGCTCGGTCTATTGCTAAAGTTTGCTGATGAGTACGAGAAAGCTGAGTCAAGCGGAGAGCTGGCAAATCTAGAAAGAACGTGGACAAAAATCAAAAAATCGGGAGACGAATTGGTGAGCCAGCTGGCGAAGTAATCCTCTCCTTGAAGCTCAGGGATCGTTCATTCTCGTGCTTCTTCCTAAGAAATCCTTAGATTTGCTTTTTCTTGAGTAAAATCCATTTTCAATTTTCGATGAGCGAAGAGCAAAAAAAGACATGAGGAGAAGATTGGCTTTAAATCGGGCACTTGAACTCTGGCATTTTCTGGCCAGACTGATATTATATGATTCTTGAACCAAGATTTCAAAGGTTTTTGCTATCGATCAGAGCCTTACAATCTTACGGGGTGAATATGATCCACTCAGCTTTTCTGTGGTTATTGAAGCTCATGATACTCAGAGTGGACAACTTCGGGAATCGTGATTCCATGAGAAGCAATGTGTATGGAGGTCATGTTTTACCCGCGGGCATTACTAATAGCGCGTTCGATGCAGACACTGCCCGTTAGTTCACCAACCTACTCCAAATTAGAATAGACGCAAATTGGATTTAAACCTTTCCATACGCTATGAATTATCTTCCGTATGACCAGGAGAACTTGTTGCTTACAATGTATCCTTCTGGGTAAAACATTTTAAGTCTTGGAAGTAAATGCAGGATGGGAGGAAATCTGGAATGAAGTACTCTATTATAGTTCACGGCGGCGCCGGTACCGTTACACCGGAGAGATCGGAAGAAGCAAAAAAAGGCGTGCTTGCGGCCCTCCAGAAAGCATCCTCATTACTTGCAGAGGGTAGAGACGCTGTGACCGCAGTAGAAGAATCAGTAAAGATGATGGAAGACAATCCAAACTTCAATGCCGGGAAAGGATCCACACTAACGATTGACGGCAGGGTTCAAATGGGAGCCTGTATAATGGATGGAAAAACGTTGGATGTGGGTGCTGTCGCGCTGGTTTCAAATGTACGTTATCCTATCTCATTGGCCCGGATCGTCATGAGAGAAACCGATCACGTATTGATCACAGGCGACTTTGCTGAGCATTTAGCCAAGAAATTCGAGTTGGAAACTAGCGATCCTTTGACAAATAAGAGTGTAGAACGATGGAAACAACTACGCGAGAAGTTTATGAAAGGGGAACTCAGCTATCTGAAAAAGAATCCGAAGTTGATGAAGATGTTCCCGCGTCTGGTACAGCTTGGGACAGTGGGGGCGGTTGCGATAGATAACGATGGTAATCTGGCTGCAGCCACATCAACTGGCGGTATTCCCCTAAAATTACCCAATCGGATAGGGGACACCCCCCAAGTTGGGTGCGGAACTTACGCTGACAACGCATCAGGAGCGGTTTCAGCCACAGGTGTGGGAGAAGTTATAGCCCGAGTATGTTTGGCAAAAACCGTATGCACCTTCATTGAAACTGGCGAATCCGCCCAAATGGCAGCCGGCAAGGCCATAGGGGTATTGACTTCGAGGCTAGGAGGGGAGACTGCAGGATGCATAGTCGTGGACAAGGACGGGCGCACCGGTATTTATCATAATACCAAGAATCTTGTCTGGGCAAGATTGACACATAAAATGAAAAAGCCAGAAGTTGGGACTGAATATTCATCGGTGTGAGGGAGAATCTGTGCCACGGATAGCAGTAATAAACATAGACAAATGCAAGCCCAAAGACTGCGGGAAACCATGTATGACCTTCTGCCCCGGAGTAAGGATGGGAGAGGAAACAGTGACCTTCCCCGACCCTGCGAAACATCCAATAATATCCGAGAGTCTATGCACCGGATGTGGAATCTGTATAAAGAAATGTCCTTACGGCGCTATAAAAATAGTTAATACTCCAGAGCAATTGGAAGGCGAGGCCAGCCATAGGTACGGAGCTAATGCGTTTGTCTTATACAGACTGCCTGTTCCGAAAATCGGAAAGGTGACCGGAATAGTAGGTCAAAATGGTGCGGGAAAGACTACTACCCTAAGAATACTGGCGGGAGAGATAAAACCGAATCTAGGGCACTATGATGATCCCCCCTCTTGGAATGAAATCGTCACTTTCTACAGGGGATCTGAACTCCAGCTCTATTTCGAAAGAATTGCAAATAATGAAATCAGAGTAAGCTATAAACCTCAGTATATAACCGACCTGCCTCAAGTTACAAAAGGCGTAGTTGGTGACCTTCTGGAAAAAACCGACCAGCGAGAAGTTATGGAGGATCTGAAAAGACAGTTAGACTTGGAGAGCGTATGGGATCATGAGCTTCCAAAACTGTCTGGTGGTGAATTACAGCGGGTGGCGATAGCGGCAGCCTCCGCTAAGGATGCTGATGCATACCTATTTGATGAACCAACAAGCTACCTTGATATATTCCAGAGAACCAAGATTGCCAAAGTCATACGCGCGCTTGCAGGAGAAAACAAGACTGTAATAGTAGTGGAGCACGATCTGGCTATTAACGACTATGTTAGTGACTACACTAGCGTAATCTTCGGAGAACCTGGTGTCTATGGCATAGTCTCCCATCCTTATGGAGTGCGAGAGGGGATAAATGCTTTCCTTAATGGATACCTAGTGGATGAAAACATTCGCTTCAGAGATCGGAGTATCACATTTCCTTTACATCCACCAACACCGAAAACTGCACTTATAGAGACACCGTTAGTATTAGAATTTGGAGCCATGAAAAAGAAGCTGAATGGCTTTAAGCTTGCAATTGGCGGGGGAGTAATTCATCAAGGAGAAATCATCGGTGTTTTGGGACCAAACGGAATAGGAAAAACAACATTTGTAAAAATCCTTGCTGGGCTTCTCGAAATTGACAAAGGCGAACCTCCCAAAGTGGAACTAACTGTTTCCTACAAACCTCAGTATATAAGCGCAGAATATGACGGTACTGTTAGAGAGTATCTAAATGAAGCTTCGGGGAGAAAGATCTCCACGAGTATCTACAAAACCGAGATAATCGGCCCACTTGGACTGAAAGAACTGCTTGATAGGCGAGTAGACAGTCTTAGCGGCGGAGAACTTCAAGCGGTTACCATAGCTGGCTCACTGTCTAGAAAAACTGATCTCCTGCTCATAGACGAACCAAGCGCTTTTCTAGATGTGGAGCAAAGACTTGCTTCTGCAAAGACAATAAAGCGAACAGTTGAGAGATATAAAAACGCCGCATTTGTTGTTGAGCATGACGTGGTTTACATCGATACCGTGGCTGATCACCTGATGGTTTTCGAGGGTGTGCCAAGCCTAGCAGGTCAAGTTGGTCCGCCGGTTAATATGCGTAGCGGCATGAACAAGTTTCTAAAGACAGTTGGCATTACCCTAAGAAGAGATGCGCGTACGGGGAGACCAAGGGTTAACAAGTCAGGTTCACGCCTCGACCAGGAGCAGAAGGCATCTGGAGAGTATTACTACGCACCGGCGAAGTAGTTTTGTTCTTGATTTTTTACGCCTTCAGAAAAGCTTTTATACTCTTGCATTAATCGAGTTTCTGCGAGTTAGAACTGGTTTTGTCATGCTCGCACTGATCATAAGAGGTCAAGAATAGAGGGTTGAGAAAGAACATGCCGAGAACTAAAGCCATTAAGTGGGTTGTTAAGGACCCCAAGAAAGACATGTATTGGCCGAGTGAAGAAAACAAAAAGAAAGCGTGGGTCAACGACGAATCAATCTATGATGAGGCAAATAGAGACCCGGTCGCTTTTTGGGAAAAGCTGGCAAGAGAAGGGCTGGATTGGTACAAGGAATGGGACAAAGGGTATGAATGGAACCCGCCGTTCTATAAGTGGTTTGTGAATGGGAAAATCAATGCATGCTATAATGCTGTTGATCGACATGCAATGACGTGGAGGCGGAACAAAGCCGCAATAATCTGGGAACCAGAGCCAATTGGGGAAATGCCCCGAATACTCACTTATTATGACCTATATAGAGAAGTCAACAAGTTCGCCAACGTACTAAAGGATTTTGGCGTGAAGAAAGGAGATAGAGTGGGAATATATTTACCAATGATTCCAGAAGTTCAAATCGCCATGTTAGCGTGCGCTCGAATCGGAGCCGTTCACAGTGTGGTTTTCTCAGCGTTCAGCGGAGAATCTCTTAAGACAAGAATGATAGACGCTAAAGCCAAGGTTGTAATTACGGCAGATGGCTACTATCGAAGAGGAAAGCTCATCGATCTCAAAAAGAGCGCAGATATTGGTGTAGAAGGAGCCGAAGTGAATAAGGTTGTTGTAGTAAAGAGAGCCGGAAATGATGCGAGAATGGTAGCAGGCAGAGACTTTTGGTGGCATGAACTGATGAAAAACGTGGAAGAGAAATATTGTGAACCCGAAGTGATGGATAGTGAAGACTTGCTCTTTCTACTCTACACAAGCGGTACTACCGGACGTCCAAAAGGTGTCATGCACACTACGGGAGGCTATTTGACACAAGCATACTGGACATCTAAGTGGGATTTTGACCTTCATGATGAAGATGTATATTGGTGTACGGCAGATATCGGCTGGGTAACAGGCCACACTTATGCTTGCTACGGACCGCTGCTGTGTGGTGCAACCATCCTGATCTTTGAAGGGTCGCCAGATTATCCACAATATGATCGATGGTGGGAGATAGTTGAAAAATACGGTGTGAATAGCTTTTACACCGCTCCAACTGCAATAAGGATGTTCATGAAGCAGGGCAAAGAATGGCCTCTGAAACACGATTTAAGCAGTCTTCATGTTTTGGGCACGGTAGGTGAACCCATCAATCGAGAGGCGTGGATGTGGTACTTCGAGAATATCGGCGGCGGAAGATGCCCAATAATCGACACGTGGTGGCAGACTGAGACTGGAGGGAATCTGATTACTGCGCTACCTGGCGTCGGGCCGTTCATTCCGACAGTTGCGGGAAGGGGATTTCCGGGGACTGTCATGGAAGTGCTAGATGAAGAAGGAAAACCAGTAGGAATCGGCGAAGGTGGTTACCTGGTTCAGAAAAGTCCATTTGCCCCCGGAATGCTACGAGGGGTCTACGGCAACCCCCAAAGGTACAAGGATACCTACTGGAGTGAATATGGTGAGAAGATATACTATACAAGTGATGGTGCGCGATGGTACGATGAGAAGAATATACGTATCACGGGTAGGGTTGACGACGTACTGAAAGTTGCCGGCCATAGAATGGCTACAGCAGAAGTTGAAAATGCGCTGACTGAACATGAAGCTGTTGCAGAGGCAGCAGTCGTCGGAGCGCCTCACGACATCAAAGGTGAAGTTCCAATTGCGTTCGTTTGCCTAAAGGGAGTTAAACCGTCTGATGAGTTACGAAAGCAATTGATGGACAAAGTACGGGAAATGATAGGACCAACTGCAAGACCTGAAAAGATTTACTTCACACCGGATTTGCCCAAAACAAGGAGTGGGAAAATCATGCGGAGAGTCCTGAAGAAACTTCTGATCAACGAATCGCTAGGAGATATAACAACTCTAAGCAATCCTGAGAGTGTAGAACTGCTCAAAAAAGAGGTAGGGTATTCAGGACCTAGCTAGACACACCATTTCTCCGTTCATTTATTCCAAATAAGGTCCTCTCTTTTTTCATCGAAAAACCTCATTTTCTTGATCCATTGCGTAAGATTTATAACTTATCTGTATTTAGGAATTGGAAAAAGTCTTCATCCAATAATGGCCCGCAACTTCGGCCGCAAAGGCGGGGCAAGATAAGGTGTCTGCCGTTGAAAGCCCGAAAATCATGGAATGATGCGGCACTTATACTTGAAGACGGGACTGCTTTTGTAGGGCAGGGATTTGGCTCCCAAAAAAAGGTAACAGGTGAGGTTGTTTTCAATACCGGGATGGTTGGGTATCCTGAGTCAATTACCGATCCGTCTTACTATGGACAAATCCTCACTTTGACATATCCCCTGATTGGAAATTATGGAGTACCTTCTTTTGGTGAAACGGAGCACGGAATACCCAGATTCTTCGAATCAGATTCTGTGAAGGTTAGAGGGCTTGTCGTCCACGAGCACTGTTATCTGCCGAGCCACTGGTCTTCCACTAGAACCTTAGATCAATGGTTGAAAAACGAGGGTGTGCCGGCCATCATGAATGTTGATACCCGCAAACTCACAAAAAGACTGCGTGAACACGGCGTAATGCTGGGTATTCTACAGGTGTGTAGCGAAGAAGAAAAAATCGATATATCTGGGCTTCGTGAAGAGGCAAGAAATATCGAAAATCCCAACAAGAGGAATCTTGCCGGAGAAGTTGCAACAGACAAACCAATTACTTATGATTGTCACGGTAAAGGAACAGTTCTAATTCTGGATTGTGGCGTAAAGTACAACATCCTGAGAAGTTTTTTGAAAAGAAATCTGAATGTTGTTCGGGTTCCTTATAATACCTCAATCTCAGAGATACTTGATTATCAACCGAATGGCGTTGTAATCAGCAATGGACCCGGCGACCCCAAGAGGATTCCGAGTATTACTCAGACTGTTACTGAAATAATTGGAGAAGCTCTTCCTCTTCTTGGAATCTGTCTTGGAACTCAGATTCTGTCACTTGCCTGCGGTGGGGATACCTACAAACTGAAGTATGGCCACCGCTCTCAGAATCAGCCAAGTATGAACCTAGAAACTGGTCGCTGTTTTATTACAAGCCAAAATCACGGCTATGCTGTTGATCCGACTTCTTTGAAAGAGACAGATCTGGAAATCTGGTTTGTTAATGCAAATGATAAGACCATAGAAGGGATTAAACACAAAAGGGTCAATGCATTCGCAGTTCAGTTTCATCCTGAACATGCACCCGGACCTGTTGATACTGAATATATATTCTGGCAATTTATCAAAGCCATGGGGGGTCAAAAGTCTGCCCAGATTTGAATGGATACGTAAAACCCTAGTACTGGGAAGCGGGGCCATCCAAATAGGCCAGGCTGGAGAATTTGACTATTCTGGAAGCCAAGCGCTCAAAGCCCTTCGCGAAGAAGGAATAAAGTCCGTTCTAATAAACTCAAACATCGCTACAATTCAGACAGACCCCAGGTTGGCGGGGGATGTATATTTGCTGCCCGTAACTCCAGAATTCGTCGAGAAGGTAATTCAGAAGGAAAAGCCTGATAGTATTCTCCTCAGTTTTGGTGGTCAAACCGCTCTAAACTGCGGTGTCGAACTTGCAGCACAGGGTATCTTGGAGAAATACGATGTAAAGGTGTTGGGAACGCCGATTGAGGCTATTGAGAAAACTGAAGATCGAGAATTGTTCAAAAAATCCATGCGGCAAGCCGGTGTTGACGTTCTAAGGAGCAAGATTGCGAAGACGGTCAAACATGCCGTTTCCATAGGCGATGAGCTTGATTATCCCGTAATCATTCGTGCGGCCTATACTCTGGGTGGCAGAGGATCAGGAGTAGCCAGGACCAAAAGCGAATTGAAGGAAATAGCCGCGCGAGGTCTGGCTCAGAGTATGATACACCAAATCTTGGTTGAAGAGTATGCCAAACATTGGAAAGAAATTGAATATGAGGTTGTTCGCGACCACGAAGACAATTGTATTACCGTATGCAACATGGAGAATTTGGATCCTATGGGTGTACATACTGGGGAGTCCATTGTTGTTTCCCCCTCACAAACCTTGACTAACCGTGAGTATCATCTGCTGAGGGGTGCCTCGATAAGGGCTGTTCGATCAATAGGGGTAGTGGGGGAATGCAATATCCAATATGCCCTTCATCCCTATTCAGAAGCCTTTAGGGCAATAGAGATTAACGCCCGCTTATCACGTTCATCTGCGCTCGCATCTAAAGCAACTGGCTATCCTCTGGCATATGTCGCAGCTAAGCTAGCACTTGGCCATACCCTTCCAGAGCTCGTAAACAATGTTACTCATGTTACCACAGCTTGCTTCGAACCCGCCTTGGACTACATAGTTGTGAAAATACCTAGATGGGATCTCCAAAAGTTCAAAAGTGTTAGCAGACGGATTGGGACCCAGATGAAGAGCGTTGGCGAAGTTATGGGCATTGGAAGGTGCTTTGAAGAGGCTCTGCAAAAGGCAGTTCGAATGCTTAACATCGGAAGAATCGGGATCGTTGGGAACGGGGAAGAAAGCATCCCAAATGAAGAACTGGCTGAATTATTGAAGGAACCAACTGACAAGAGATTGTTTGACATAGTTAGAGCCATGAAAGCCGGCATATCTGTTGACAGAATCTATGAGTTAACCGGCATTGACAAATGGTTTCTCTTCAAAATCCACAATATTATTCGTACTGAAAATGCACTGATGGAGATAGGCAAGCAAACCGTTATCGAAAGAACTGGTGATGATTATCTGAGTCACGTCGTAAGAGAAGCAAAGAGATTGGGCTTTTCTGATGATCAAATTGCCAGGTGTTTGGGAATCTCAGCCCCAGAAGCGCGTGAGTACAGGAGGAAAAGGGGCATAGTTCCTGTAGTGAAGCAGATTGATACTCTAAGTGCAGAATGGCCTGCCCAAACGAACTATTTGTACGTAACCTATGGAGGAGAAGAAAACGATGTATCGTCTGATGTGAGATCTTTAAAGAAAGTAATAGTGTTGGGTTCAGGATCCTATAGGATCGGGAGTAGCGTCGAATTCGATTGGTGCGGTGTAAACATGGTATGGGCCCTAAAAGAAGCAGGAATAGAAGAAGTCATAATGGTAAATTGTAATCCTGAAACTGTTTCAACCGATTTCGATATTGGCGACAAATTGTATTTTGAGGAACTGTCCGTCGAAAGAGTCCTAGATATTTGTGAGATGGAATATCCCTATGGAGTAGTTGTGTCTGTTGGAGGACAAATACCCAACAATCTGGCACTGGAGCTCGCAGGAGCTGGAGTCAGAATATTAGGAACATCGGCAGATGATATTGATCGTGCCGAAGATCGGTCGAAATTTAGCCAGCTTCTTGATGAGCTCAAGATCCCTCAGCCTCAATGGAGGGAGATAACTTCAATGGCGTCTGCAGAAACGTTTTCAAAGAGAGTGGGTTTTCCGGTACTCATACGCCCATCTTATGTGCTTTCTGGAGCAGCCATGAGGGTTGCTTATAATGAAAAGCAGCTTAGGGAGTTCCTAGGACTAGCGGAAAGAGTATCTAAAGAACATCCCGTAGTTTTAAGCAAGTTCATGCGAGACGCTAAGGAGGTTGAAGTTGACGGGGTCTCAGACGGTGAGTCCGTATTGATTGGGGCGATCATCGAGCACGTTGAACACGCAGGAACTCATAGCGGGGACGCTACTATGGTTATTCCGCCGCAAACATTAGCCAGCAAAATCTTGGAGAAAATAAGAGACCATACAAAGAATATAGCTACTGCCCTAAACATAAAGGGGCCTTTCAATATTCAGTTTCTCGTCAAGAATGGGTCTGTATACGTCATAGAATGCAATCTCAGAGCTTCCAGATCAATGCCCTTTGTTTCCAAAATTAGAGGCTTAAATCTAATGACCATGGCGGCTCCTGCAATACTGGGTCATAGGCTCACCAACATTCCTGAAGAGGTTTATTCAGAGTTTGCTGGAGTGAAGGTTCCCCGATTCTCTTTTATGAGACTAGAGGGAGCCGACCCCGTTCTGGGCGTTGAAATGATGTCTACAGGTGAAGTAGCATGTATCGGAAGAAACTTCGAGGAAGCTTTCATTAAAGCACTCCTGTCTGCGGAAATGAAGATTCCGCTTAGTAGGGGGAGAGTATTGATAACAGTTGGCGGGATTGAGCTGAAAAAGAGAATACTCCCTGTCGCCAAAATGTTCTCAGACCTCGGATACGAAATATTCGCAACCGAACATACAGCCGAACCTCTGGAAAAAGAAGGAATTAAGACAAAGATTCTTTATAAGCTCATGGAAGATCGTGAACCTAACCTTCGCAACTTCATTATCAGGAGGAAACTCGATTTAATCATTAACATCCCTGCGACGACGACTCTCGAAAAGTATGTTCAGATGCTTGAGGATGAATACAATATGCGAAGAAATGCAGTTGAGTATAATATACCCCTTATAACCAGCTTAGAGCTTGCTAATGCTCTGGCAGCTGCTCTCAAGAGAATCAAGAAAGAGAAATTGACGATAATCTCTCTTAATGAGTACATTGATATGTTGACCCAAAAAAAATGGTAGGTTGATGATTGGAGCAATTTATCCCGTAGTCACCTTATAGGTGTTGAAAACCATCGAGTAACTCTCTGGATTGCTCCTTGAAATCCTCCAAATCTCTATCGACGATTTCGTGGGATTCCAGCTCTTTTGCCTTCTCTATCTCTTTTCCTATGGCTTCATTGAGCGTAGGAGCGGCCATGGGTGCTTCTTCTTTGGCAAATGCTTTGGCAAACACAAGCGATTTGAGCCTGCCATAAGCATACTTCCTAAACTCATCTTCCTTCCTCTTTGATAGCCAGGCCCGTCCCAGATACGCGACGGTGTTTGCCGCTCCCGATATCCCCTCAAATTTCTCAGCTTGTATCAAAGCAAGGCCGGATAATCCCTTATCTTCAATACCAATAAGCACTGGTCGTTCCGAGGTCCTCAATATGGCAATTGATGACGCGAAACCAAATAGATCTATGTACTCAATTTCGTAACCTACGCCTCTCCGGCGCAACATGCGTATAGCATCTTCGAAGTTTTCGGGCTTTTCAGACATCTTCCTCTCAACTAGCAATTCAAAATTCTGTTAATTGATACTCCAAATCTCGTTTGAATTAGTTCGTGGGTAAGTTCTTGGCCACTTCGACGAATATCTTTTGAATTCTTATCTTCTTTTCCTCGCCGCCAAAAGTTGATTCGGGAGATATGATCAACTTTGAACCATCTACCCTAAACTTGCATACTGTACCATCGGGCGCTTCCAGTTCATATTCTTCGCTTTCTTTTGCTGATCGACAATTCACATATAGCTCGGGGTATTCTTTCATCACGCTTGTGATTAGGATACCTGTTTTGATACTGCCCAAAACGTCGCTTAAACTCTCCTTGGGGGCCGAAGGAGTCTCGCTCGCATTACTCACTTGGCTCATTATCTCTTGGGGAGTTATTTTCAAGACCGCTGGTGTTGATGGTTCAGGCTGTACGTTCACATCAACTTCCGGGGAAGCTTGCGGTTCAGGAGGTTGAGGAGCAGGCTGAATTATTGTTTCAACTTCAGGCAAGCCCACAGGTTTGGCAGCAATAGCCTTATCTCCAAAAGAGACAAGGAATTTGCCAACAGGTGAAAAATCCGACTGTACCAATCTCTTCAGTTTTTCGTATTTCTCCTTCATATCGGATTCTCCCAAGAGACTTTCCTCGATAACCTCTAGTGTCTTAATGCCTTTGCCTACAAGGATATTCTGAACCTCGTATCCGAATCGTTTGATAGAATTAGCAATCCGACTTGCTGCTCTTTTCCGGACAAAACTGATCTGCTGGCCGATCCAAAGCCAGACCACCTCATTCGGCTCATCAATTACAACTACCACATTTTCTCCCTTTAGACTTTCCTCGGAAAATGGTATCAGTACACTTTCTCCACTCTCATCTAAGCTGAGCATCAGACTGTATCTTGATATCTTTGACATATTAATTCACCAATCCATCCGCAAGGAAGCCCACAATTTCAGTCGTGATTTCTTGACTAATTAACTTTTTCTACATTTTCGCTATAAAATGTTAAGATTGTTTTTTCTTTCTTAGCTTCATTTTATACATTTGTGTTATCTCCTCTTCGGTTGTAGCATCTTCAGGGGCCTTATCTTGACGCCAATTGCCGGTAAACCTTGGAAATCTTATGGCAAGCCCGCTTCCTTTTGCTACTTTATCAAAACCGCATGTGTGAGTTGGACTCAATGTGATCTCAGCCCCTTTCACTTCTAACACTGAGTTGGGCACGAACCAAACATCTGCATCCTGCTGCGAATTAACTCGGGAATGTATATGATCTATCTTGTATTTTCTTAACTTTGATGGTAATGCCTCGAGTTCCTCGTCACTGAATCCGCTTCCAACTCTTGCTACAGTCTTAAAAACATCGTTCTCCGGGTCGTAACATGCAAGCAGTAATGCTCCATAGGTTCCAGCCCTTCTTCCACGACCCATGAAAGCACCAACAACCACTAAATCAACAGTATCTGCCAGTTCACTTATGGCTTCTCTTTTGAACTTTATCCAAAGCCAGCCTCTGGCACCCGCTTGATATATGGAATCGGGATTAATTGATTTTGCCATTAGACCTTCACAGCCTGCTTCAACAGCCTCATCAAAGAAATCTTCCAGATCTTTCGGAGATTCCACGGTCCTCTGGTTCGCGATTCTGATCCTCTTATTGCCTTTCACAATTCTTATTAGCTCCTCTCTTCTCCTGGGGTATGGCTCCTTAATTAAATCCTTTCCATTGATCAGAAGGCTATCAAAAAGGAATAAGCTTACGGGATACTCTTCCATAGCCCTTTTTACTTCGTATTTTCTTCTCCTATGCATGAGTTCTTGAAATGGTCTGAACTCATCCGTATCCAAATCAATTGCAACAACCTCACCCTCAATGATTGCCTCCCTAGCCTTTATGTTACTACGGATTAAGGCGACTATATCGGGGTATTGTTGAGTAATATTCTCAAGTCTCCTTGAAAAAATCCTTATAATATTCTCCTTCTTATGTATTTGAAGCCTTTCGCCGTCGTATTTGTATTCTGCTGCAAGCCTTCCTCCCAACTTCTCCAATATCCCCTCAGGATCTGTAAGTCTCTGAGCAGCCATCATACGGATTGGTTTACCTACCTCTATTGAGAACTTCTTTATGGCTTTGATTCCTTCCTTTGCCAATGCTTTTGCCACATATCCCAGGTCAGAACTCAGGTTATATGCTTCTTCGATTGGAGGACGATTCTCTTTGCCTCCGGCAAAGGCTTGAGCCAAAGTGTCTAGTATGGTCATATCGGCTATTCCAAGTCTGAGCGTCCCTGTTACGGTCCTTGCCAAGAATTTTGCCTCAATGGGCCTGGCGCTAAGCAGCAATCCTGAGAAGAGTCTCTTCTTCAACCCGACAGAACCTGCCCCGCTCGCGGCAGCAATCTTATCTAGTCTATTATAGACCTCATCAATAGTCAAGGGTTTAGCAAGAAGAGATCTCTGTTTTTTCTCTCTCGTTTCATATTCGGCAGTTAACCCTATGTCACCCATTTTCAATAGGGTCTTTTCTATGTGGCTATTCCTAACTCCGACTGCGATTGATATGGCATCAACGACCATTTTTTCGGCCATGCCTATTTCGGGCAGCCCCATCCAGTCTGGATGCAGTTTTCCTTGCGTAAGATAAATAACCTTGTCTATGATTTGTATGGGAGTCTTCTCAAACAAGTCCGTTAGCAAATCAATCATTTCTAGTCTTTTTGATGTGTCCTCAATCTTTGAGTAGTATTCACACAAAGTCTCATATCTCATATTCAGTTCCCTACAACAGATTAATCATTAACTCCTTGTGAGTTTCTCTTTATTTTACTTTCCCCCGCCCTCCGGCATTTGACGTTAAAGATAAATACGGTTTGTTTGTAATAGATATGCGTGGTGATACTTTGGCCAATGAACCACCATCTTCACTTTCTGAATCGCAGAATTCTAGAATGCACGAACATGGCGAGGTCAAAATTGGTAAGGGCGAGATAGCCATAATTATGTGCGTGGCAGCGATATACGTTTATCTTCGTTTCTTCTATGCAGCGGATACCCTTTTTGGTTTCCCTATGGATTACTTACTACTGCCTATAGGATTCACTATAGGTGTTTGGCTTGCACTTAGAATGAGTGATCTGGCTATCAAGGGACTGGCTGCAACAGCTATATACTTCGGCCTAAGCCTATATGTAGTAGGAGTCCTATCCAGCATTGCATCTAACACACCGGAACTCGTAGTCGGGCTTTTGATGTCATGGAGGGGTTACACACACCCAGATCCGGTTCTAGGTTTGACTCTAACTGAGACTTCTATCTTGACGGTTCTTACAGCCTCTGGTTTCAACACCCTTCTTCTAAGCCTAATAATCCTTTTGGGCTCAAGGAAGAGTGGATATGTTAAAGTGCCTCGAGAACTAATTCTTAGCGAATCTGAGCTCATAAGGAGCACGTTTATTGCAATAATGATGATTTTTACGTTTGGTCTTATACTCCATGTTTTTCCGATAGGCGGGGGTGAAGGCGGAATCGGATATATCCCCCCCTTAGTTGCATTCTGCTTATTGCTGATATACCTTTTCTACGTCGTTCAGCTGTTGAGAAGAAAAGAACATGATTTGATGGTTTCGCCAGCAAGAACTGAATCTCCAAAACCTTCAGAAAACGAACGCCGTGAACGCACCGCCGGTATTTCTATGAAAATGGCGGTCGTTTTCATGATTGTGTCTTTTCTTGGGATTTTTGCTGCTGGAGAGGTGATCACAAGCACAGTGGAACTTACTATTGAACACTTCGAGCTTGAGGTTCCCGTTGTCGCTCTCATAGTGGGTGCCTGTGGTTCGATACCTGAGCATGGCATCGCACTGGTTGCTGCGAGGAGAGGGCAACTTAATGTAGCTCTGGGCAATATCATTGGCGGATTGGCGCAGATAGTGTTGATGGTCTTGGGTGTTGTGGGTATTGTTGTTCCGATACCACTCGACGCCTTTGTTTTGTTTCAACTGATAGTAACCGGCTGGGTCCTATACTATGTCAAACGTGCAATACTTGATGACGAACGTCTCGACTTCATGGAGGGATTCATAATCCTGATCTTCCAAATAATTGCGTTCTCACTACTACTGGGACTTCTATGATCCTAGATCGCTTAAAAAAACTCTCACTTCTTCATCATGATTGCAATCGGCACGCTTGCCTCGCGCCATTTGGCATACTTCCCCTCGTATTCGATCTGAATCTCGTGCCGTCCATGATCCCCGAGTACAATCAATAGAGTTCCAGGTATGGCTTGCTTAAAGAGAGACAGAATCCAGTTATCCGTACGTGTAATTAATTTCTGGGCTATTTCTTCTGGTGGCTGAGTGCTGTATTTTTGATACATGGCCTCAAAATCCAGAAAGTGGAGCCAAATGAAGTCCACCCTGTTAATCACTTTTATCGCTTCAATATACGTTCTCATGTCATCCTCGGCTGCTTTTGCTTTGGTTTTTCCCATGAACATTACTAAATCCTCTGCCCTCCCGATCATGGTAACGTTTTTCCTGCTCTTAGCCAAGAAATCCAACAAATGGAACTTCTTCTTTGAGGCACTTCCGTAGACTATCTCGTTTAAGACATTGAACGTATGAGGGTCTTCTGTATTTAATACCAGTATCGCCTCTGAGGTTTTTATCAAAAACTTGGGCTTATAATATGTACATTCGAAAAGTCCAAAGTTGTCGAAGATGGCCAATATTACATGGTCTGATCTGAATTCATCTATTCCCGTAATGGGTGGAGGGATTTTCTTTGGAGGTTGCAGTCCTAGCAAATGGGATAGAGTAGCGGGAATTTGTGTCATGTTCCCTTCAAACGTAGGTAATTCCTCTTTGGCCATTGGACTTCATCTACCGATACCTGAACGATAAGTAAGTATTAGCTTTAAATAACTTCTTTCATATATTAAATTACACACTGCGAGGGACACACATGTCCAGGAGATGGAGAAGAATATTAGGTGGGCTCTTCTTTGTTATCCTCATGTTGGCTGGGCTTTTTACATACCTAGTACTCTACTTCTTGTAATGATTAATTATTAATCGTGCTTGCAGGATTTTGTTTGTAAAACCTGCGAACGAAAGCAGATAATTGAGGGATTGAAATTGCCGGGACTTGAAATTACTTTGCTTGGTGGTGCCCGTGAAGTTGGCCGATCTTGCATCTTGATATCTGGGGGGAGTTCACATTTGCTATTAGATGCAGGCATAAAACTGGGTGTAGATCCTCCAGAGAAATACCCGCTAATTCCGCCTGAAACACCTGATGCCATAATAAACTCTCATGCGCATCTCGATCACACAGGTTTTGTGCCCGCTTTTGTGAAGAGGTATGATTGCCCGGTGTATGCTACACCGCCCACGCAAGATATATCTGAGCTGCTGTTTATGGACTCAATCAAAATCTCTAAGGAGGCTGATGAAGAACCACCTTATGACGTAGAGGATGTTATGGCCGTAAGAAGACGCGCCATTGATTTGTATTATAACGTTCCTATTGAAATGCAGGATGCAAGAATCGTGCTGTACAGAGCCGGACATATCTTAGGCTCAGCCATGATAAAGCTTGAACTTGCAGGGATCTCCATTCTCTACACTGGAGATTTCAGTATGAGAAATACGCGTACGCTTCAAATGGCGGATTTCAACGTAGGAAAAATCGATGTTCTTGTAATAGAATCCACCTATGGGTCACCCTCAGATAAGCATCCGAGCCATAAAAGAATTGGTCGTGAATTTGCCAATGCCGTAGACAGGACAACAAAACGCGGGGGAAAAGTAATCATTCCAGTTTTTGCCGTCGGACGAGCTCAGCAGGTAATGCTAATGCTGGAAGATTATATGCGGAGCAACTATATCGATCAAGTGAATATCTTTGTTGATGGGCTTGTCAGAAGAGTAAATAGAGTCTATGAACTCTATTGGGAGTGGTTGAAACCGGAGATTCAGAAAAGGATACGATATACTCATAGTAGTCCATTAGAATCTGAGATCTTTCATGTTGTGGGAGACCGCGATGAACCGATAGAATATGATGGACCATGCATAATCATCACTACTTCAGGAATGGTTGAGGGAGGACCGGTCTTACATTACCTTAAGGAGTTAGGTAACGATCCCAGTAACTTGATATGCTTAACTGGCTATCAGGCCCCAAAGACTCGTGGAAGAGCTCTTCTTGATGGTTCGAGAGAACTAACGGTTCACAATAACACAAAAATCGACATTTCTGCAGAGGTTTTAACCTTTGAATTTAGCGCTCATGCTGATCGGTCAAACATTCATAGGTTTGTCTCCATGCTTAACGGGGTGAGGCATGTTCTATGCGTCCACGGTGAAGAAGCGAAAACGATAGCGTTGGCAAATAGCATAAAGAAATTGAAAAAAGTAGATGCATACGCTCCAAAAATTGGAGAGACTATTGATTTAGTATGATTCTACCGGTTTTCTAACTGTTGCAATAGTCCTGTCTGAATGACCATTGCTTTTCATCTCATCTATGTTTAGCCACACTTCATTCTCCGGGATGTCCGGATTGGCAAGAGCACTAAAAGAAAACCGTCTCTTGTTAACGACGATCTCAATAGTATTGCCGACATTCACTCCTATGCTTCTGAGGATCTTTGCGTTCAAAACAGCTTCACCGGTCTTAACCTCTGTTTTCTGCATTAGTCTCATTCTCTTTTCCATATCCAAACCTCAGTTAAGCAGTACTATAGGGAACCTCCAGGCTTAAATCTATATGGTTTTTCCGAGCTCTTCAAACCCGATTCTTTCCTTGAAAAACTCGCCAAAAAGCTTGCCTAGATCTTCTATTTTGTTTCGCAACTGCTGCCAGCTATCTCGATTTCTTATCGTTACCGTATCATCCTCCAGAGTTTGATAGTCTACCGTTACTGCTACTGGAGTCCCGATTTCATCCGACCTGGCATATCTACGTCCGATGCTTCCAGACACATCCAATTCTGCCCTAAATCCTTCTTCAAGTAACATGTTATAGATGTCTTGTGCGACTTCGGGGAGTTTGTCTCTTTCCAATAGAGGAAATACTGCAATCTGTATTGGCGTAATGGCCGGAGGAAGCCTCAATATGATCCTCTTCTCTCTCTCAGAGTAAGCACATTCCAAAGCCGAATATACGAGTCTATCCGCCCCAAATGAGGGTTCTATGACGTGTGGAATGAATCTGGAACCAGATGCCTTCTCCGTTCTCTCATCAAAAGTTAAGAGTTCAGAACCTACGCGGTTTTCTCCTATTAAATAAAAACCGTCCTCTCTTACAGATTTCTGGACAATCTCGGGATCACTTCCTTTCAGAGAAGAAAGAATCTCTCCTGTTGCGTTACCGAACTTCTCTCTTATCGCCTTTACGTGTGGCTTAATTATGGTTCTCTTTACAATCTTAGGCTGTTCGTATTGTTTGAAAGCACGAAGATCGGTTCCACTAAATTTCATATGTCTGCCTAGGTCCCAGTCAGTCCTGTAAGCGTGTCCCGCTACCTCTGACCAACCAAATCTCTCCAAAAGAACTTGATGGTCTATAGTCTGTTTGGAATAATGCGCTCTTTCCCATGGAAGTTGCTCCCTAAATCGCTGTTTCTCTGGAGGGACACCAAGACTTGAAACGAAAGACTTTGATATAACTAGAAAATAAGCTATCCACTCACTGACAACTACTCCCCTTTTAACAGCTTCTCTTGCTGTAATGACTTCTGTATCGCCTTCCTTTTGCTGGGCATCCGACGTCAGAATAGCCAGTTCCTCATTCTCTACATCAACTAACCTAGCACATGAAGCCAACTCGCTCGGATCAATGAAGACTTCAACTTCCATAATGGTGAACTCACGAAGGCGGATTACCCCCTTTCTGGGTGAAATTTCGTTTCTAAACGTACGACCAATCTGAGCAATACCTAGAGGCAGTTGTTCACGCTTTGCACTAAATATGCGCTTGAAGTCTACGAACATTCCCTGAGCTGCTTCCGGTCTAGCGTAACCAACATTCCCTCCGTACGGGCCAATTGTCGTTCTAAACATCAGATTGAATAGTTCAACTTTGCCCAGAGATCCACCGCAATCCGGGCAGGTAATGTTATTCTCTTTTATCAAACTATCGAGTTCTTCTGTGGTAAGCCCTTCAACGATCTTACCTATAGCGTTCTCGACCAAATGATCTGCTCTATACTGTTTCTTGCAATCCAGGCAGCCAACCATTGGGTCCGTGAAGTGATCTGAATGTCCGCTTGCCTTGAAAACCACTTGAGGCATAATTATGGGAGAATCTATCTCCACAAACTCTTGTTTAGTTATAAACCACTCACGCCACTTATCTTCCACATTCCTTTTGAGTATGGCTCCGATCGGTCCATATGTTACGAATCCACTCAATCCGCCATATATCTCGAAACTTGGCCAAAGTATACCGCGTCTTCTACAAAGCTCCATGACTTTCTCGTATTTATCCAACGTCTTCACATTCCTGGCCGTCTTTATCCTGCAAAGAAATTCAGCCAGCAGGGATGGCGACAGACTACACTGAGTTAAATATGATTCTGGATATTAAATTTTGGGTAAAGAGACAAGAATCGAACTCCGTTAGTTTTTTCGACGGAAAACCCCTCCGCGGAAGCACGTGGGCAGAATCATCCATTTTCTGTCTCATATTCTAAACGTTAGCTAAACCTTATTCATAGTAACAATTGAGACAAATCAAGAAAGATTTTTGAATGTCCGGTAATTTAAATATTAGAGCCACTGAGGTGTTATGGATGCAAGTCTCGGCACAAAGGTTAGAGAGCATCAGGAGAATAATGACCAGAGAAGGAATAGATGTCTTGTTTTCTACAAAAACAGAAAACATATTCTACCTAGCTGGATTTGCCCCCTCAATAGTACCCTCTCTCGCGATCATCGTACCCGTGGATAATGAGGCAACTCTAATAGCCCCCTCTAATGTGCTGGCCCTAGCAGATGAGCCCTCAAAAATCAAAAGCATAAGACCCTACTTTCTGCATCCGACAGAAGGTGAAAGTGAAAGAAAGAGACCGGGCTTTCTTGATACTATTAAAACTGTACTGGGTGAAAACGGTCTGGAAAAAGGAATCATCGGGTTAGAATATGACGATATCTCGCTTTCTGTTTTTAATAGATTGAAGGATACACTGCCCGATGCTGGTTTCAAAGACTCATCCCCTCTAATTTGGGAAATGAGAATGATCAAAGAAGAATCTGAGCTCGAAACGATGTCTAAGACTATAGAGGTCGCTGAAATCGGATTAAGGACTGCCATCGAGATCATACAACCGGGTATTACAGAACTTGAAGTTGCTCTGGAGCTCCGGAATACAATGATCAGAGCCGGTGCCTCAAGAGACTTGTGCCTAGGCAGCGTGACATCTGGTCCACGCGCAGGTTCTCCCCGTGCGGCCACAGAGTCTAGAAAGATCGAGAAAGATGAGTTTGTGGTTATTAATGTCTGCATAATGTTTGACAATTACTGTGGACATGTAGCACGCACGATTTTCACAGGTACACCCAGAAAGGAGTGTAGAACACTCTTCAACGCAGCAAAGAACGTACTAAACGTCGCTTTGAAAGAAGCCAGACCTGGAACTACTGCCGGCGATCTTACTGTCGCAGTCTGCAAGAGGATAAGTAAACTGGGGTATATTGACTATCACAATTATCCGATAGGCTATGGTGTTGGCTTGAATCCACGTGAACCTCCGATCCTCGAGACTGGTGATAATACACTTCTTCGCCCGGGAATGGTCTTGCACGTATATTCTAATATTTACATTCCTGAAGTATGGGGAATCAAGATTGGAGGACAGATACTTGTTGCTGAAGGAGAGTCGAAGATTATGGAGAAACTGCCCTTGGAGATGATTTGATTTGGAGGTTTGAGAGTGCTCAAGGCTGTTGCGACTGACATTGACGGAACCATAACGTACGCTAACAAGCACCTAAGCTTCGAAGCAATAGATGAGATAAGACGACTCGAAGAAAACGGAATACCCGTTATCTTGGTAACCGGACATATGCTTTGTGTAGCCGGGGCTTTAAGCGAATATATCGGGACTTCTGGTCCGCTAGTATGCGAAAATGGCTCCATTGTGACTTCGAAGCGATGGAAAGCTCCGATGATTTTAGGATCCAGAAGGAAGACAGATGAAGCTCTTGCCGTCTTAAAAAGGGAATTAGGGAAGCAAGTAGAAGTGAAACCTCACATAGATTACCGTGTAGTTGATATCTCTCTACAAAGAACTTTTGATGTAAACAAGGGAAATCTGATTCTGGAGAAATACAAGTTGGGGGTGTACCTCACTGACAGCGGCTATGCAATACACATTACGGACAGTGATGTGAATAAGGCCAAGGGCTTGAGGAAAGCTGCTGAAATGATAGATATTGAGACTAGTGAAATCGCTGGCATTGGAGACGGCAAAAACGATATCCCCCTGCTTGAGGAAACCGGATACAGTATAGCTTTAAACAACGCTCCTGAAGAGCTAAAAAGGTTTGCGGACTACGTTACAAGAAATAGCTACGGAAAAGGATTTGCTGAAGCCGTAAACCATCTAAGGCAAAATCGCCTAATATGAGCCAATATTGCGAACATAGGCAACAATACGCCAACTCAAAAAAATGAGAATGAGAATCAATCATGAACTCTCAAATGATCTTATTAATCTCTCTTGCGGCCCTGTCAGCTGCAATATATGCTGTTTGTGGAGAGCCTTGGCTTGTAATATAGCACATAAATAGTGCTTTTTGTCCTACGGCCGCAACAACTAAGTGCCCCATACCTTTCATGTTGGTTGCAATGAACCTATCTTGAGTAGCATTGATTGTTGAATACTTTATGCCCTGAACTACAACACTGGGCGTTTTGTTTGTAAAAGCTGAAACAATATCGGGTCCTTGAACTGTCCAGTTTTGTGTTTGGTGGATTATTCCCCCATTCATGCCAACTAATGCTGTGGCTGTTATGTTTGGATCAGACTGCATCAGGTTACTAGATATAGACGCAACATCTGCCATTATTATACCTCCGAGACCTTTCAGCTGTTTCGTTCTCAATTGAATATAATCTCTCTTTAGTCATTTAAGTTTTTGGCAAGTTGCAAAGGGGTAAAATATTGTTTGGCCAACAGTCCTTCTGAGAAGTTCAATCTGCCGAATAACTTACAAAATGGAAAGACATGTTCCGTGAGACTTATAAGAAACCAGGAAACAGATTGCTCAACGAGGGCAGCTATCTTGCAGGAAAGTCAGGAGATTGAAAAACGAGAAGAAGAGAAAACAAGTCCAATATCGGTACTTTCTTTTATTCTCTTCTGCGCCGTTGTAGTCTATCTGCTTCAAGCTCAGTATATTGGATTATTCCCTTTCCGACCATTAGATTTTCCTGACCGAGGCACCATGTTGATCTCCCCATCTGGTCTCTATCTGATATATTGGGTCGGCATGATGGGATTGCTTTTGGGGCTTTATAGGGAAACAAAGGATAAACTGCTTCTCGGAGTGGTATTCTTCTTTGCGTCTCTGATATTCCTTTTCATCCTAATCTCCACATTATGACAGCTGAAGCTGATAATAACGCAACCTTAAAACGTTAGGCCTTATTAGTAAAAAGACGGGATGGATAAAACATGACTCTTGAAGAAATGATCCTCAAGAAAAGATTGAAATATATTCTGTTTGGAGGAAAAGGCGGTGTGGGGAAAACAACCGCTGCTGCTGCGTGCTCAGTATGGGCCGCTCAACAAGGAAGAGAGACACTCATAATAAGCACCGATCCTGCACATAGCTTATCGGACAGCCTAGCTCAGGATCTAAGTGGCGGAGACATCAAAGAAGTTCGAGGGGTACCTGATCTTTATGGATTGGAGGTGAATCCTCAAAAGGAGTTCTCAAAATATCAAAAAAGCCTTGAGTCGGCTTCTGATTCTTCTGAAATCGCAGGTATCCCGGGTTCTGAATTACTTGAGGATTTGGGAGGACTTACCCCACCAGGTGCAGATGAGGCCCTAGCATTTGCAAAAGTGCTAGAATTCATCGAAAAAAGTGAGCACGACCTCATCATATTTGATACAGCACCCACGGGTCACACCCTGCGCCTACTGAGTCTGCCCGACCTCCTGAATAGCTTCTTTGGCAAACTTCTCACTTTTAGGCTCAGGCTGTCCAGAGTCTGGGGAAGGATTAAGAGACTCTTTGGCCGAGGGGAGGAAGAGGAGGACAGGACTCTTGAGACTTTAGAAAGACTTAAAACCACCATTGATGCGGCTGGCAAAGAACTCAAGGACGAAACGAAGACAAACTTCGTCATAGTCATGATTCCCGAACTCATGGCTATCTATGAGACTGAGAGGCTGCTTTCGGCATTGTACGAATACGAGATTCCTGCAAGTTTTATTCTTGTAAATATGGTCTATCCAGATATACCAGATTGTTGGTTCTGTAAGTCCAGAAAATCGATGCAGGATAAACATCTGAAGGAGATTAGAGAACTTTACGACGAGTTTACGATCATAGAGATTCCCTTGGCTGAAACAGAGATTCGAGGAATAGAAGGATTAGAAAGGATCGGCAAAATCCTTTTCATCTAATTTACTCTTTGAAAGGGGATGTGAATTGACTGTATACACTAAATCGTTTGAAGTCAAGACAAAGAACCGTATAGAATGGGTTGACATCACAGAAAGCATCAGAGATATTGTTAAGAGTTCAAATATTCTGAATGGGACTGTCGCTATCTTCACAAAACACACGACCACAGGGATCACGATTAATGAGCATGAAAGCGGCCTACTCCATGATTTACGCTCCAAACTTTCCGAACTCATTCCACGAGGAGCTGGTTATCTCCATGACAGGGTCGATGACAATGCTGACTCTCATCTTAAGTGTTCGATACTGGGAAATTCGGCAAGTGTACCTTTGGTTGACGGGTCCCCCGCCCTAGGTACGTGGCAATCTGTCCTATTTGGAGAGTTTGATGGGCCAAGAACTCGAACTGTTTTGGTCGTTGTTTCTGGAGATTAAGAACTAAGACTTGATTCCATGTATCGGAAAAACATCATCTTTAATTCTCTTGACCATTTTCTTTGTGTAACCAAATATGGCTCTCCGCATGCTGGGGCTCACTTTCATGGTCGGCGTATATTGGTCAAATATTGTTTCTGGAGCTTCCTCTCCTGTCAATTCTCTGTACTCTTCACGCCAGGTGGCAGGAGCTGCTTTTGGAATAGCTGTTTCAGAAACTACAGAAACTATAATCGTCCAGACTCTTGTGGTTGCATTAATACTATAGCCGCCGCCGCCCGTTGCCAAATACCTACCCTTTGAATGTTTATGTGCCAGGAAATGCATTGTTGCAGCAATCTCTGCATAGGCTGTTGTGGTAAGCCCTAGGTGAGCAAGCCTATCCAAGAAGTGCGCATCAGCACCGCACTGATGTACGATTACTTCCGGTTTGAATGCATCAACAAGGGGCGGAACGATTTCTCTAAACGCGTAGAGATACTCCTTATTTGAAGTGTAGGGTTGAAGGGGAACATTCACTGAATAACCCTTCGCGTCACTCTCTCCAATATCATCGACAAAGCCTGTGCCTGGAAAAATATAGCTTCCGCTTTCATGAAGTGATATTTTCAATACTTGTGGGTTCGAGTTGAATATTCTTTGAACACCATCAGCGTGATGCGCATCTATGTCTAGATATAGAACCCGCGATATGTTGAATTTCTCAATTAAATACTGAATTGCGATCGCCACGTCATTAAAAATACAGAATCCTGATGCCTGTTCTCTTGAAGCGTGATGGAACCCACCACCTGGATTCCACGCGTAATCGACTTCCCCGTCCATGATTAGATCAGCTGCCTTAAGTGTTGCCCCCACAGCCATCTTCCCGGCTTCATACATCCCCTTGAAAGCAGGCGTATCTCCCGTATCTAGGTAGCCCGTTCCGGAGAGACTGCCTTTGCGAATTCTCTCTATATACCTCTTACTGTGGACAAGTTCTATCTCTTCGTCAGTTGCAATTCTTGGCTCGTATAAGAAGATTCTTGGCTCATATAGGAAGACATCCGATCTTTCGAATCCTCCAATCTCCCTAAAGAGCTTATAATGAAGTGGTATTCTCACTTGGTTTAACGGATGTAGTTTTCCGAAATCGTATTTTACAAAATCATCGCTGTAAATGAACGCGGTCTTATCACGCATTGTCTTTTCTTCAATTTTGTCGCTGTCGATGAAGGCTTTATTATACATATTCTTCACTTTTCCATGATGAACCGATTCTACTCTCCACTTGAATGGATATAAACCCGCTGATTTGAATCACAATGCTAAATTGACAGAAAAAACTTATCAACCTTTGTGTCGAAACATTTCTTGAGGTAATAAGATGAAGTGTCCCCGATGCGATTATGAGATTTCAGCAGATCAATTAACATGCCCGCAATGTGGTTTTAGAATGACGATTGAAAAACTTGAACGCGTAATTCCCTTGCTTAGACGCCCCGTTAGAACAACTGTAGAACCGTTATCTACCCTGCAGAGACTGAAAGGGACGTTCATTTCTCCAGCTTTGACCTTCTGGAACATTTCCAAAATCCCTGACAAAAAGGGATTCTTGTTCATTTTATTCTTCAATGCACTCCTTATTTCTCTCAATTACCCCATCTTATGGACGCACATAAATGTAATAGGATCTGAAACCTTCGTCGGAATTGTAAGTCTCCACATATGGGGGAGCTTTATTGGCTTGTTTCTATCTGGCCTTGGCATATTATTGCTCGCGTGGATTCTGATCGTTTTTGCATTCTGGACAATCTCCAGAGTGACTGGAGGAAAAGGATCATATCGAGCAACCTTTCTGGTCACAAGCTATGCCTTTGCCCCTCTTATAATCGCAAGGTTAATTTCTCTGGTTGTCTTGGCAGGTGGACTCCCAAGCGTTACCATTACCGAAGCCATGGCTCCTGGAGAATTGGGCACAGCACTGATACCTTTACTCAATTCTGTAGTCTGGACTTATTCCCTTGGTGTTGAGACTTTCTTTTGGCTTTGGTCTGCACTGCTTTCTTCATTGGCAATAAGAGAAACTCAGAATACGTCAACTCTCAAAGCGGTAGTAATGGCTTACGCTGTTATCATATGCTCTCTACTAATACTTTGGACAATTCATTGAAGATAGGTCTGGGAACTGGCTTGGTCCATATTTGAAAGTCCTGTAATCTCTGAAGGGCTCAAGTAGGTCATCGGATCATCACTATGAGTTTGATGGGACTGGCCAGATTCTTATCATTAACAAAAATGAGATCTCCTTCTTTCACTCCGGTATCTTTCAATACGATGCTATCCGGGACAATCTTGCCCTCGATAATAATCTCAGGATTCTGAAGGCCATAGGTCATTATCAGCCTGTTTTTTAATTCTTGAATGGGTTCTTCCAGGTTCACGACATATTTGACGCCTACGGTGCGGTACTTAGGACTGCAAACAACACAGCTCGGATTACGGACAAGCCTAATCTTTGTAAAAGACTGGCTCAATCCATCGTAAAATAGATAGTTGTCAAGCAGATCCTTGCGTTCTAAAATAATCTTTAGCGTTTCTTGTGCTTGGATTCCTCCGACTACTGTAGTTGTTGTGGAAATCATTGGAAATTTCTCCTTCTCTTGCTCTTTCTCTTTTCGCGCCTCTCCAGGAAGAGTACAGGCCTTCTGTAATCTTTCTTTTGGTATCAATGGTTGGCATTCCAGGCAGGGCGTTTCAAAGGGGATGATTACCTGAACGTTCCCCCACCAGCCAAATAATCCTCCATGAATTAGAGGCTTATTCAAGTGAACACACATGGAATTCAGCCATCTGCGTGCCTCAAAAGTATCTAAGCCTTCCACGATGACCGAACTTCTCTGGTAGACTTCTTTATCTATCGACCGCATATCCTTCATATAGGTACTTACCTTGACTTCCGGATTGAGTTTCTCAAGGAATTCCTCAGCAGCCTCCACTTTCAATCTTCCAATATCTTCTTCTCTGAAAAGTATTTGTCGGTTCAAATTCGAAAGCTCAATTGTGTCGTTGTCTATAAGAATCAACTTTCCTATTCCCATCAACGCCAGATCAAGAGCAACTACCGAGCCTAAAGCCCCCACTCCTACGACCAAAACCGTTGAATTGCGAATCAATCCTTGGTCCCATTCTTCGAGAAGTTCCTGTCTATGATAACGACCTTCTCCTTCTTTCAAGCCTGCCCCCTCCTGAGGTGTTTCCAAGTAGCATACCTTTTGATATACTCTTTTACTTTCTCCTTGAATTCTCTTGGCGACTCACGCATTTCCTTTGCAGCCACTCGATTCAGAGGGTCGTGAGGGTTGGGAAAGCTCAGGACGTTTCTTATGGCCTCGATTACGCCAACTAAATTTATGCTTGGAGACCAATCTTTCCCCAGAATGCCCAGACATATTCTTCCCTCCCTGGTGATATTTGGATGCCAAATTGGAGTCAAGAACCGAGCTTTGGGAGGTTTAAATGGATAGCTTCTGTCTACTTCTAACTCGATTTGGAAGACCCCTCCATCGTAAACACTGGTACCTAGAATGAATCCACGCCATTTTGTGAGGTCTCCACTTAGCGGTTGAAATGAAGGTTCCTCCTCCTCTATGCTCTTAGCTTCAAGTGCCAAGCGCTCTAAGAATGCCTCTCTGTCTAAAATCTTTCCATACCTCCCTCTGAATATGTAAAATCACAAAGAAATAAGTATGTGAAAAATATTAAAACCTTATAGTTCAGGATCGATCCTCCTGAATGATACGGCCTTCTATCCTCCAGATGAAAGATCCTAAGCGAAATAGAAAGTATTTAAGGATCTCCTCCTTCGGTTCTAGTAATAAGATACACCTTATCTCTTTCGACGCACCCTGCTTCTTTAAGTGTCGTACTATCCAGCTGTTCCATACCTTTGAATGCAAGGACAAAGGTTGCTTCTGGTATACGTCTCTGTCTGGCAATTATTCTCTTGAGTTCACCGAATGAAATATTAGGCGCCACATCAAGTGTGGTCTTCATTCCACCAATTGCAGAGACAATCTCTACCTCCATCATAAATCACCCCAATTACTATTTTACCATAAGATGTCTAGTGGAGAGTTTTCTTTTGCAGAAGGGACATTGGCCCTTCGTCTTAACCCATTCCAGCAGTTCAATCTTGTGAGCTTGGCTTCCGCAGTATGGACAGTATATTGTCTTCTCGCCGGGTCTTATTGGCAGAAGGCAAACGATGCACCTTTCTGGCTCCCAAAGCCACTCTCCTAAGACTCTAACTTGCTTTATTACGAATCTGTCAGCTGCCTTCGACATTTAGTATCTCCAAAGAAGATTAATTAAGAACACTATTAAATACTTTTGCGAATGCCCCCACTCGGGGCAGTTCAGACTCTTTGCTCTGAATTGATCATCTCCTACAGCCTTGGAATTGCAGATTAGTCGAAAAACCAACAGAGCTAACCCCCCAAAACCTCTTCAAACATATCAAGCAAAACATAGCGAGTTGAGGGATCAATGGCAACAGTTCCATAAGTTGGCACACCCAATAGTCTTCCCACAAGTTCTGGGTCCAATGAGTGGGGAAGGTCTTGTTTGTTTGCAATTGCAACAACCTTTGCATCAGGAACACGTTCTTGGACGAGGCTCATGATTCTCTTCCTGGTCCTGGCTACACTCGTTACAGACGAGTCCGTAACAACGATGATAATATCTGAGCCCCTGATCATTACGTCCCAGAATCGACCAAATCGTTCTTGTCCAGCGAAATCCCACACGATCACTTTTACTGGCGTTTCCACCCCTTCGAGATTTTTGATATTGACCATTAGGGTAGGAGTATGGTTTATGGGAACTTCTTCATCAAAAAGCAATTTCAGCAGTGTTGTCTTGCCTGCACCGCCAAATCCCAAAAAGGAGACCTTAATGATCCTCATTAGCTGGCTTACGGAAAGTCTCATCTTACAGAAGGGACATTTACCTTTGGTCTTAACCCATTCAAGTATTTCTCTTCTGTGAGCAATACATCCACAGTTTGGGCAGTCTATTGTCTTATCGTTAGGTCCTATTGGCAGAAGGCATACTATGCAATTCTTCGCTCCCACTTTTTCCACCCAGTCTTCCGATCTGTGGATATTGCAGAGCGTCAAATCGATTAGGAAATCCTGTCTCTCTTCACTGGGCCACCTCAAATCTTACAAGATTTTGTAGCCTAACTACATAATTGACACTTGTAGTATAAAAGATTTGTGATGCGCTATTAATTCACAGCAAAGAAGTGTGTAAAACACGGTAACCCGCGGTTTCTTTGTTTAGAGTGAGTTGAAGGTACGATTAAATCTCCTTTGAGTAATTGAGTACTACGAATGTTTTTAAGTATTCTACTACAAATATGTATTGCGTTTGTGAGGGACTGAATTTGAGCAGTTCAAAGCGGAAGCAATTTGAGATAAAGCTTGAAGTAATCAAAACTCCTAAGGGTGAAGTTCCCACGGTCAAAAGCTTAAGGCAGGTAGTTATGGGTCTAAATGAATTGAATAGTGATATCGTTAATGTGAGGTCTCAGATTATGGGGGAAATAAAGGATTTAAAGCGTGATGTTACCGCAGTAAAGAAGTTGCTTGCCGAAGAGGCGGTTACTTTTGATGCCATCAATGAGAAGTTCACAGACCTTAACAACAGCTTGGAGTCTCTATTAAAGCAAAAAACAGATGATAAAACCCTGAAGGCTGTTAAGGGGGTAGGGGCTACTCTAAACTCTCTTGAGACTCAGCTTTCTGAAATGGCGAAAAATGTGAAAGATGGACTTGCGGAACAGGCCAAAAATGTTGCTAATGCCGTAGGCAAACTCTACCTTTTCCTTGAAAAGGCAGAAGAAGGAAAGAAGAAAAAGACCTCCTAGGCCTCTCTTATTATGTGTAAAATCTATCTCTCTGTCTTTGTCTCTCTTCTAAGAAACTCACAAAGTCACTTAGGGTCGGATCATTCTCAAGTTCGTCGTGAATCAGTTCGGCTACGCTCAGAATTGATGCTGCAACATGTGCCTTGACTTGTTGTGTTTTCTTGTCGTCGGGCTTCAGGAAACTCATTATTCTTTTTTGAAACTGCTGTAGAGTCAGCAACCTATCAACCAAAAGACCGAATGATTTCATAATGTTCTCTCTTGTGGCTGAAGCATCCTCCTTTATTCCTACTGCTTCCATGGCACGAAGACATGGATATAATATCTCAGAGCCAAACCAATTTACCAGAAGGCCTCTTTTGTCTATGGTCTTGAGAAAAACCGATAGTGGAATCCCAAGTTCTTTTATTCTATTCTTCGCCAGCTGGGCCGCTTTTTCTAGCCCTACTTCATGTGTGGCCTTAAGAACCCCTACCATGATTGAACTGACGGCAATGGAAAGAACCCTCCTGAGATTGTTGGCTTCCAACAGCTTGTTGATTAGCTCCTTTGCTTCATCCAGATTAATGTCTGATATGACAAATGATTTTACGATTTCCAAAAGCTGACCTCTGACCTCTAAGCTTTTCCCGTAACCTGTTCCGTCCAGGGCAAGTAGAGTATAGGCAGTCTCAAGTATTTCTTTATCAAACCATTGCACGACCAGGTATTCATTTGTAACCCTTCTCAAATCTGTGGCGGTCTTAACGTCTTTGAGTATATGTGCTAGCCGTTCAATAAACGTTTCAAAAATCGCAACTATGTATTCTTGGACATTTGCGTCTATTCCGTATCTCTTCAACTCTTTTTTTATAATCTTTCTAAAGCCGGACTCGGTTATCTCTCCCTTCAAGTATTTAATGAACGGAGCAAAAAGATCTTTTTTGAGATTGTCCAAAGAGGGCGGCTTGAGTTCCCTGACTAGCCTCTCAGTCATTCCCCACACTATGAAATAGTAGAAGTCTCCCATTGCCTTATAGTATTCGCTAGCGAATTCCTCACCCAATTGCTGCTCACCTCTCATCAATGAGGTTTATCAGAGTATTCAAGAGTTCGCAGAACTTCCTGGCGTCTTCTTCGCTAGATGATACACCGACAAGAGATGCGATAGCGATTCTGTTGTTCTTTGCCGAAGTAATGGCAATTCTCAAGTTTCCCTTTCCAGCCAAAATTACAGGTATCTCCTCATCTGATGGCACACTATCGATTGTCCAATTCTTGGATTTCAGTAAATCATGGATCTCCTGCAGGACTACTTGAGGTTCCTTGGATACTTTCTTGTGACAAGTCTTGGAATATACCTTGATATCACTTGGGAACAAATGTTCGTGATATCTATACCTCATAAGTCTATTTAGAAATCTTTTTAACATGTCATCTGGAACATCAAGGGTCTTCGGTGCTGGTATTTCATAAGATCCGGCCGCTGCCACTTTTTCTGAGTCTTCGGGGTTGGCCCCTTCTTCAATGACTTCTTCGTCAGGTATTGCATATTCAATAAGCTTTGGAGATGCTTCTCTTCCGGCATGCTGACTTGTTCTGGGTCGAATTCTCAAAACAAATCCCCGGTTCGTAGTTAGTCTGGTTGACTGATCCATTATTATGGGGGTTCCAACTGGAAGGCTTCTTATGAAACTCGACTTTGAAATTTCTTTGGGAATCTCTGCCGGGGATCTTTTCATGAGTGCCTTAATATCATCTGCATAAGTCAAGTTGTGAGCAATCAGAATATCTACTTGAGAGAGGATACGGGCGTCAGTTGCTGCTGGTTGTTGGGTACACAACAACAGCCCACATCCCGGTTTTCTGCCTTCTTTAGCGTAATCAATGAGGGGCTCAGAAGCAATTGTCTCTCCATCTGAAGGGACTACTTGCTGGGCTTCGTCTATTAGAAGCCAGGTTACTGGTATCTTTTCTTCTATATCCCCATATCCGAGATGTTTTGCCTCAATCGTTCTGGAGATCTTCTTTCGCTCTCTTAGGATCTTCCGTGCAAGAATCCCAACTACCAACTCCCGGATACTGTCCCCCAGAAAGCTTACATCTACTATAGTAATCTGATTTGGAACAACTATTTCGTTGAATGCTGTCCCTTTCTTAGAGAATATCCCCCATTGTTTGGCGGATTCCAGTCTAGAAATAACGGCTCTTCGAGTATCAAGTCTGAATCCTCCTTCCTTGGAAAGGATTTCCGTATCATCTTGAACGCACTTTATCATATCGTCAATAGTGTAATCTTCTCCTTTACCATCAATACGCATTCGGTTTCCATAGGCATCCACCACGGAATAGCCGTCTCTAACCTTATTGACTACTCTTCCGGTCAGAAAACCTCTTGGACTGGACTGCTCCAGTTTAAAGAGATAACACCAATCATCTGCAGTAAGCTCACCAGGCTTTATCGAGAATGCATCATCTCTTGTTTGTTCTGGAATCTGATGGAATAATCCTACAGGAACTAGGACCTGAACGTTTGAATATCCCTCTGGGTCTAGTTTCCATTCCCCAAGATTCTCTAGCTCGTCCTTCTCCCAGTTCGGATATTTCATGCTCCAAAATATGCCCATCGGATCAACTATCACAACAGCTATCCCGAGACCACATCTAGCTAGTTCTTCAGCAATGACTCCGAGTGTGTATGATTTTCCGGATCCCCGATGGCCGCATATGAAAATAACGTGGGGTTTCACTGCGTCTACCAGTACCTTACGGCCGAAATACCCTTTACCGCCAGCAGGTTTTTCGCAGATCCTCCCAATATACAAAGTCCCACGACATCCAAATTTCTCTTGAAATTGCTTGGTCCTCCCAACAATAACTGACTCTCCGAGACAGTCATCAAGGAGTCTCAGCTCCTCCTTCATTGCGGGGCTGTATTCAACAGGAAACGATTCCTCCTTGAGGACTCTCATCTCCCCCCTTACGTGGTTGATGAGCATCTGCAGTTCTTCTATACTTCTCGGAGGTATGGTCAGCATGCTTTCTATATATTTCCGAAGCTTATCCTTCTTTGGATAGTGCCCAGAGGAATATCCTGAGAGTTCCCACAGCATAAGCTCGATAGTCTCTTCTTTCGTCAGCCCCTCAAAAGGCACTGCGTCAACTGAAGCGGTGTCCAGAAATTTTGAATCACCCAACGCGAGGTACAAAAGGAGGGACGCATTTATCCTATCGTTTCCGTCGAATTCCTTCAGCATACTGATAGCATTCTCTAGGTATCTCGGTTCTTTTTTCACGTTATATGCCTGAAGAAGTATGCGAAATCGATGTACGTCTATCTTGTTGTTAGATAGTGCGTAATCATATACCTTCTTCTCAGCCTCGTCAATATTTATTTCTAAGGCTCCCGAGGCTCCTTTCAATGCTTGAATGGTTTCCCAGGTATTCTTCAAAGGATCATCCTGAAATGCCCATTCCCCGGATGGTAATTGTGAGGAGAGAATGTCTTCGACAATGATTGATGCTATTTCCAGAAAGACAAGGTCTTTTGTCATCTGATAGACTCGTACGCATGCATCGACGAGGAACGGTCTATCAACAGCTCTTGCGGATTCGGCACTGAAACTTGTTATGTAGTCTAGGATATGTGGTAATATTTCACATAGAGGTCTTCCATGCAAATGGTTTCCCCCATTGGCAGATTCAGATGTTTTCAGAAGGAATCATGACCTGCTTTCCTTTAGTTTCTTAATTTCTTTTTCCAGCTCTGAGACCTTCTTCTCCGGTGCTGGAAGAGCAATACCTGTTTCAACAGTTATCTCCTGATCGATTTCGGTCAACGTTTTTTCAATTTCCTTATCACTAATCTCTTGCGAAACCGTGATTTCGAGTCCTGATTCAGCGATCTCTTTCGACACCTCAAATTGCTGTAGCTGACCTTCAACTTCTTTAATCAATTTGGCTATCTTTGGTACCTTCACAGCGTTCTTAAGTCCCCCAAGGACGTTACGGAGACTACCTAATATTTTGGACAAATCAGTAACAGATTCGCTTTGTCTGAGTTTTACAATTAGTCCCTCTATGGTCAATCTGTAGTTGTCAATGCCAACTGCCCACTTCTGAAATTGCAGGTAATGCTTTGCGTACGTCTTTGCAGCCTCATTATTGCCCTTGATACGTTGAGTTCGAGCTTTAGTACGGCTCTTGTCGCCTTCTCTTTCCAGTTGCATCCTTTGTCTATCGAGTTTCCGTGTGAGCAAATCCAACTGAAAAATGGCCTTCTCAAGCCTTTTTCTCTTAGACCCCCCTAACCAGTCAAACAAACGGCCTAACGACAACTATTACACCTCATTAGTCACTGAAAGGTTGTACAACACACACAATTAAAGCTTACGAAATTACATCAAATACGGCTTTTCATCACCTAAGTTTTTTAGGTTTGTTCTTCTAATAGTTAACTAGCCTATCGCAATGTCTACAGAATCCTATTTTCCTGAGGTTGGGATTGATGTCTGATAAGCTGTTCAAATACGCCACCCAGATGGCGAAGGAAGCTGTGAAACTTGACAAGCAAGGCAAACAGAAGCTGGCTGTACAGAAATATATTCATGCGGCCGATATCTTGATGAGGTTTCTGAAATTAACCGAGAATCCCGCACTGAGAAAAGTATGTTATGAAAAGGCGGAGCAGTATGTGCAAAGAGCTAAAGAACTACAAGGTGTAACACCAGGTCTGCCGGCAGTATCAGAAAAAGCAGCGGGGAAAGCGCTGACCAAGGAAGATCAAGCCCTCCAAGAAGCAATCTCGGATACCATAATCACTGAGAAACCAAGTGTTGAATGGGAAGACGTAGCAAATCTAGAGACGGCAAAACAAGCCTTGAGAGAGGCTGTTATCTTACCGATGCTCAGACCAGATATTTTTACTGGTGCAAGGGAACCTTGGCGTGGATTATTGTTGATCGGACCACCCGGATGTGGAAAAACACTGCTCGCAAAAGCTGTGGCGAACGAATGCAACGCAACATTCTTCAGCGCTGACGCAGCCTCTTTGGTTTCAAAGTGGCTGGGAGAATCGGAAAAACTTGTAAGCACATTATTTACCGTTGCACGAAGTAGCTCCCCTTCCGTTGTGTTCATCGACGAAGTGGATGCTTTGGCAACAGTTAGATCGGGTGATGAGGTTGGAGGTGAGCGGAGAATGAAGACGCAGCTATTAATAGAAATGGATGGGGTTCGAAAACGAAAGGGAGAGCAAGTAGTAGTTCTTGGCGCCACGAACAGGCCATGGGATCTTGACCCGGGTTTTCGTAGAAGGTTCGAAAAAAGAATTTATGTGCCCCTTCCTGATAAGGAAGGCCGTCGCGAGATATTTAAGATTCACGTCAGAGGAATTGAAATAGCTTCAGATGTTGATTTTGATGAACTAGCGACTCTTACTGAGGGATACTCCGGCTCAGATATTGCGCTGATATGTAGGGATGCTGCCATGATGCCAATACGTGAACTGGATACCGCAGGCACGTTGACTAGGAAAGATATCAAAGTTCGATCGGTAGATCGTGAGGATTTTCTGAAGTCCATGAAAAAGGTTAGGCCAACTGTTTCACCAGACGAACTGGAGAAATACGAGGAATGGACCAAAGAATTCGCATCAGAATGAACTGGTGATATATATTGTCGGTAAGGGAAAAGCCACGTAAAAAAGCTGGGAAGTCTCAAAAGGAAGAAACTGACAAGAAGGAGCGAATCAAAGAAGAGCTTGAGGAACTCAAGGAAGAAGTTGAAACAATGGTGGAGGCAGAAGAAGCTGAGACAATAGAAGAGGTTGAGAAAATCCAAGAGCCTAGCGCTAGGCAACTTCCGAAGGCGGTTGCTGAGGAAATCTCCTCTGAATTGGAGAAGATCTGTAACTTATATGAATGGGTTGCAAATCCTGAACAAGTCAGATGGATGTATTGGATGCCCTCCAATAAAGAGCATATTGATTCATGGAGAGACGAATGGGCTGATTTCTTGTTTCAATGGGCCCGAGCAAAAATCCTTCATATAGTAACACTGGTCTTGCTTATGGGTGAACACCCATTTGATAAGTTATCTCCAAAGGTGGATTCGCTGAGAGTTATTATGAAAACCCTAGCTGAGAAGGATCTTGCTGAATTCTTGGATAATAAAGAAACCAGATTGCGAATATACTGGAGGACTCTTAATGAGTGGGCAGAAATAATCTATAACTGGGCACTCAATACCGGAAGAATGGATATAAGTGTTTTTGATGTTATTAATGACAGAGGGGAAAAGTGGGGCTTTCACACGCTGCCAGCGAAAGAAATTAGACTCATCTTCAGGATTATGGTAGAGCGTGGGTTGGCCCGTTGGATGGACGAGAAGAGAGGCCATATTGAGATAAGAGTAGACTTTTGACCTGTCTTTCGCGGTTATGCACCATCTAAGCGGATTATCTTGCGAAAATCTTAAATCTTTTTATGTGAATATTATAACAGATCACGCGTAACTCCGATTCATGGATTAGATTAAGATGAAGTGGTCGTCATGCAAGCCAAAAGAAAAAATCTGCTAATATCTCTGGTCTTCACACTATTTCTGATCTCAACGCTCTCATCAATTACAGTTCCACCCGTCACAGCTTCTCCAGATACTGCTGACTGGTGGAATTATAACTGGAATCAGAGGGTTCCAGTGATGATAAACACAACAGGTCACAACACATCCGACATACCGATAAAGATCGAAGGAATTAATTTCACTCAGCTTCTACTGGATCTGGGTGTCGGCTCTCCCCACGATAATAACTCGGTAAGAGTCGTGGAGTGGAACGTAGCATCGGAACTGAACACTGAATTACCGAGCTTATTTGCTCCTGCAGGCACGTATGACAGCTCCAGCAATGCTGTAGGTGATGTTTACTGGACAATGAATGGAACAACACTTGAAAACACAAACAGAACCTTCTATGTATACTTCGATACTACTGATGCTCCTGGTGGTCCCAAGAGCCCACCAAGCTACAGTGTGGATCCTCGTCTACCTGAAGGAATAGCCTATGTAAGAAACGCTAAGGACGATATATCTTATGAATCGGCCCAACAACTTGCTGCGGAATATGGGCTCGCCCAAGCTGCACTGTTCAATGAAAGCGTGAAATCAGGAAGTCATTACAGGAGCGGATCGGGTTGGCAAAACAACAGTATAGATCTCGTACCTGATGACTACTCAATGATAATACTTGGGTCAGACTCCCTAGACGGTGGCGAAATACCTGGAAAACTCGATATAGACTCCCAATTCAGATCAAACTTGGAAGCTTTCATTGCTGGCGGCGGGATACTTGTTATTCAACAGATAACGTCAAGCGATCCTGCCCAGCCACTGACTGGAATTCAGTTCACAAGCTCTCACGGAGAAAGCTATAAGAAACCACTGCAACAGCACGAAATCACAACTAATCCAAACAATATTCGAACTGAAAATCTCAATTCGCTTTCAGATGGATTTGATAAAATTACGGACTCTACTCGCTACTCTTCGATAGCCAACGTGACAGATAACGGCGGAGGTCCAACAGGCCATCGAATCAGAATCATTCAGAGAGGAGCAGGCTATGTTATTGTAGAGGTACTGGGATGGACCTCAACTGGCGATATAGATAAGTGGAAACAGATCTTTGAAAACTATCTGAATTATCATATCAACCACACAAAGGATAGTCTGGCCATAACCGTTGGCAGCCAAGCAGAATATAGTCTGATTAACGATGTTACCGTAGTTGTAACAAATCATGAAGGATTATTCGTTCCTGACGCAAATGTTACTATGGTCAACACGACAGCCCAGGCAAACAATCTTAGTGGCTACAACCAATGGGCATTAACAGATAGCAACGGCCAAGTTTTCTTCCCGGATGTACCAGATAACAACTATAATGTTACGGCAACTTACGTAACTAACATGGGAGATAGCACCGGAATTCTGAACGATACATTTTCAAACTTCAACATCAATTATACTCAAACCCTCAATCTTAAAGTAAACATTACAAGGCTATTAGTGAACATCACTGATGTAGATAATATGACCCAGTATGATCTGATACCTAACTGGGCAGAACATTATATCGTTGGCCTTTTCAACCAGTCCGATGGGAGTCCGATGGCCAACACAACGACAACAACCTTGTACGAGTCTGGTGGTATTAACTGGCTTGTAGGAGAACTCTGGTGGCATAATTCATCGGACAATCATGTGATCAAAGTATTGTATGAGCATCCTGATTATTCGAATACACTGACTCTTAACGAGACTAGTAACATACAACTTGATGTTTCGACTTCCTTCAACGTCAACGTCAGTATGACAAGGCTGACTGTTTTTGCCCGTGGGTATCCGACCATCGATCCGCTTGTTAATGTGGTTCTTGAGTTGAGCAACGATACGCAAGCAATAGCTAATGTCACAGCAGACGATTCAGGAGCGGTAGTCTTCTACTGGAGGACTCAACCCTCGCAGAATTACTCTATACGCGCATTCTACTTCGATACACTGGTCTCATTCATCAAATTCCATGAAAGCTGGTCTGATTGGAATGAAAGCGTTAGCCTACCACTTCCAAATGCTACCGAAAAGCTGATTGATATTCAGCTGGGTGCGGAGTATGAGACGGATCTTGTACTAACTGCTTTTACCCCCGACGTCACGTATGGGGATAACGTAACGGTCACCGTGTATTTCAATGTCACAAGTCCTTCGCCAAGACCCGTAACTGGAGCAACCGCCAGATGCTACCTCAGAGTGGGAACAACAGATATCTTTATGGAAACAATGACTGAGGCAGGTTCCGGATATTATACACTGACATTCAACACGACTCACTACGGTGGCATAATAGGCGATGAAAACATAGAATATCGTATCTTAGTAATTGTTGAAAAATCAGGGTATACCTCTCCTACGCCGATATTCACCGACCTGACAATCAGGGGGCTCGCAACAACTTTGGATTGTTCAATCTCACCAGAAACCATTTACTGGGGCGACCTCATAACAGTAGACGTTACGTACGAGGATTTGGAGGACGCAACAGTCTCATACATAATTGGAAGTTGGGATTCTGGCGTATTCAGTGATCTTGGAAATGGAAACTACCGCACCTCGATAGACACCTCTAAATCGTCCTTCTGGGGAGACTACATATTAAAAATAACTGCCGAAAAGCCGAATTATGAAATGAAGTACGCAGAAATAGCTCTTAGAATCAATCAGATACAGACTCTGATAAACGGATCTCGTATACTTGTCACATCACCCATCAGCGTGTATGCAATGGAAGACAGTTTAATACACTTCAACTACACAACAGCTGGCAATATCGGCATCAACTCGACAGTCCATCAGTACTACTGGGAGAGCATATCAAGCGGTAGTGGCTACGGAGACTTGTCTTATCTTGGGAACGGTATGTATGGGCTGGATTTTGATACTTCGAACAGATTTGTTGATGAATACACAATTGCTGTTATATTTGAGAAATCGAATTATGAGGCAAGAACTGCTACATTCAATCTGAAGGTACTCGGGAGACCCGCAGATTTTGAAACCGTCAGTTCATCCGTTTCAGCTGCTCACGGTAATGAGGCAACATTCAGCTTCCACATTTCAGATGCTCTAACCGGTCTTCCTCTTGAAAATGTGTCCATAGTCCTAGACTGTAGCATAAATCCGGCATATTTGTCTTGGATTAATGGTAGTGGATGGTATAACCTAACCATACTCACTGCAAATCTTTCGCCCGGTTCATACGATATCAAATTGGTCATTACTCAATCAAACTACACAACTGAAGTCGAAAACGTTCATATGACCGTTGAATATGAAAGAATCCTTGGGATGCCTTGGCCTTCATTTATTCTAATGATTTCATTCATAGCTGGTGCCGTTGCTGCTACTGGGGGCCTTTTCAGATTCTACACTTGGAAGAAAGTACCGCCTCTTGTCAGGAACATCAATAAGAGCCTCAAACACATGCAGCAAGGAGAAGTTGTAAACATAAAAAAGACGTTTCCAGACACAAAGGATAGGGACTATGTTCTCGGAGAATTCCTGAACGAAGAGCTGGAGATTCTGGGAATAAGATCTGCAGCCTATGGGGAAGAAGGTTCTCAACTGCTCTCCATAGTTTCGGCGGCGACTTCATCCGAAACCGAAACAACGGAGTCTGAAACGCAGGTTATCAGGGCAGCGGAATCTGAGACTTTGCCTGAACCGGAAGCAACACAACCTGAAATGAAGGAATCTGAAGCAATGCCAAAAGAACCAGTCGAAGAACTTGAGGTAACCAAGGAACCTGAAATAGAGAAACCGGAGAAGAAAAAGCCTTACTCGGCAAAAGCCGGACCTAAGAGGCTAAAGACCAAGAAAACAGAAAAGAGAGAATCGAAATCAAGGTCAGGGAAGTCAAAGGCAAAAAACAAGGTGCAGAAATAAGGGACGCCTAAGGTGCCCCCTGAATCAATTTAAACCTCGGAGCGAACCCCCTCATTCCTATTTTCCTGTTTACTTATGAGTTTTTACTTGCCTTGCCTCCTAGCCCGGGAAAGTAGTACTTTTCTCCTCTTGAATAGCTAGGATCCATTCTGGTAACCTTGGCTTTTTTTAATGCCTCTAATGCTCTTTTGACTCTGGTCTCGTTCCACCCGGTTTTCACCATGATTTCCTCAGGAGTCGTCCAGCCTTTCTCGCTTGCAATGTTCAATATCTCATTCTGATCATTTCCCAGCTCCACAGAAATGAATTGAACAACCTTCACGTCTGACTTCAACTTCATGATTCCTGGTATCATATCTTCTTCTTCCATTTTCCTTATGGCCTTCATAACATCCTCTACTGATATCTTTCCCTTGATCATTCCTGTGTTGACCAATAAAACAGCTTCTGGAATTGTCATAATTCCACCTGTTTCTTGCCTTCTCATCAGGGCTCTCTGATAAAGAAGCAAACCCAGTTTCTCATGATCAACTTTAGTTCTGAAAAATCCCTTCCTCACCACATCCTCTTCTCTCACAATCTGGGTAATAATAGCGCTTTTGGGAATACCGAACTTCTTTCTAATCTTTTCAACTTCCGAGCGGAACTCGGGATTTATGTCGAGCAGGATTCCATACTTCTTGACTATCTCTACCAGCTTTTCCCTCGTACGCTTGGCCATTTCAAGCTCGCTTGCCATATTCTGAAGTCTCAACTCAACGCCTTTTTCTTCCAAGGCTCGTTTTGCTCTCATCTCCTTCTCAATTTCGTAAAGACCCAATCAAACGCCCCCCTCGGACACTTCCTTCAGCTTAGCTTCAAAGTCTTTAAGCCATCTATCCGCTTGGAACCCAAGCCTTTCGGCCTCCTCTTCACTGACAGTCTCGCTTGGTTTTCGAGACTTAAGCCTGTCGCGCCATTCTTCAATCTCCTTGATAACCCAGTACTTCGCATTGAATCCAGGAAATCTCTTCATAATACTCAGAAGCTCGTCTAGTCGTGGAACAAGCATATCAACTCTTGCTACGTCCTTCAGTCTTGTAAGATCCATCACAGTAATCAGATTCGTTGTGATGTCGAGCGTTTTAGAAGCGACTGTTGCAGGAGAAGCTGTCAAAATCTCTAGAAGAGCGCCTGTCTCACCCTCTGCAAGTTTTAGTTTATTGATCGCCAAAGGAAACTCCCTTACTATTCCTTCATCTTCCAAGAACTTGGCAACGTCGATATTCAGTTCTTCCAATCTGCCTTTAGCCTTGAATGCGCCTGTCATTAGCGCTCGGACTTGACGCTTGTACATTGCTGGCTCTATTCTGGCTTCCTTGAAACTCTCGATTATGGATTCCAGTGTTGCGATGCATGCATAGAGTTCTGCCTGTTTGTCAAGAACGTATTTTCTCTGGGAAGGACTGAGCCTCTGAAGTGCTTCAGACTCCCCCCCTCGAACCGACTCGCTTAGTGTCGATTTGTATTCCGACGCAGTTGAGCTGTTTTCAAGGGGCTCTTTTGGGGCTTCTTCTTTTTTCTTTTCCTTTCTTTTCTTTTCTGCCTCGGATGTTTCACGCTTTCTGGTTACTTCCATCCCGTTCACCAGCGAGTGAGAAAAAGAATATTACTTCTTCAGTTCCTCAAGCTTCTTGGTAACCAAATACAAGTCTTTCTTATAACGTTTATAGAGCTTACCATACTCTACGTCGCTGATTTCGCCCGATTCGTACTTCATCTCGAGGTTTTGCAGGAGGTCCTCAGTTGCGATCTTTTCACCCTCAAGGTCCAATATCCTCTCTTCTTTTGGGTCGCCAAGTTTGGGGGCCTCATGTTGGCCTGAAAGCGAAATGCTTCGAGCGTCCATCGCTCCGCGTATTCTGGCCAGTTCCTCGTCCTTTTTCTGCATAACATCTCTCAATCTTAACGTTTCTCTCTCAAGGTTCAGAACCTTTGATTGGAGTTGTCTAACGCCTTCCGAAACCGCGGCTGTAGGTTCCAGAGCAGTTGTGGCTGTTGCGGGGGCAGAAACATATATGGGTCTGGGCGGCTTACGTGCAAAGAGACCTTTCAGTGTATTGACAACCTGATGGATGTGATATTCTGGACGCCATTCGGAGAGTATTTTCAGGCTAACTTCTCCGGATTGCCTATTGATCTGGGGGTGATCTGTCGGCGTAATCATTTTCACACTAGGCGCTGACCTTGGAAAGTCATCAGGTAATGCTATCTCAACTTCGAATCTCCTCTTCGCGTGTTGTCCTCTACCCGGTATGGAACCTCTCCAAAGCCTCAGGTTTCCTCTGACTGGAGTAAATTCCTGCGCTCGTCTGTACATGAGTTGGGCTTCTTTAGCAACAATCAATTCAGCATCTTCAGACAAGTGATTGCCTCCCTTTTGGGTTTTTTCAAGAATAATTATCAAGAACAGACATAAAAACTCTTGCCATATTGTGCTTCTCAGAAGGAAAAGGAATGATTATTTCAGAAACTTCTTTTCAAACGAATTGACTACTTCTTCAAGGTTTGGTCTACCAATCTCTTGGAGTTCGTACCTGACCCTTACAGTCGGTTTGTCAATTCTGATAATCCTGGTTAAATCTATTGGCGTTCCTATTACAACAACATCACAGTCGGCCGCATTGATCGTGTCCTCAAGATCTTTTATTTGCTCTTCGCCGTAGCCTACAGCAGGCAGCACTTTACCTATGTGTGGGTATTTCTCAAAAATCCTTTTGATAGATCCAGTGGAATAAGGACGGGGGTCAATAACTTCTGCTTCAAGTTCTCGAGCCATGATCATGCCCGCGCCGTAAGCCATACCGCCGTGTGTTACGCTCGGACCGTCTTCGATGACCAAAACCCGCCTTCCTTTTATCGACTGATCTTTATCTATGGACTTCTTCATAACCGCCCTAATTATCGTTGCCTTTGGATTCACGTGTTCTATATTATTCCTCACATATTCTACGTTTTTTTGGGCCGCAGTATCTACCTTATTGATTATTACCACGTCTGCCATCCTGAGATTTGCCTCGCCAGGATGATAAGTAATCTCATGGCCTGGTCTGTGAGGATCTGTTATCACGATATGTAAGTCGGGTTTGATAAATGGCAAGTCATTATTGCCTCCATCCCAAATAATTACGTCTGCCTCTGCCTCTGCCTCTCTCAGAATCCTTTCATAATCTACGCCGGAATAAACTACAATTCCTTGTTCTATGTGTGGGGCATAATCTTCCCTTTCCTCAATTGTGCAGTCATATTTATCCAGATCTTCGAAAGTCGCAAATCTCTGACTTATTTGGTTTATTAAGTCTCCATAAGGCATTGGGTGCCTTATGACAACAGTGCGATATCCCTTACTCCGCAATATCCTACTCACTCTCCGCGTTGTTGGTGATTTTCCGGCTCCGGTTCTGACTGCGCACACAGAAATAACCGGTTTTCTGGATGTCAGTGCTGTGCTTTTGAGACCCATCAGTCTGAAATCTGGGCCACATGAAAGCACGATAGAAGCTTTATGCATTACTTCCACATGAGAAAGATCACTGTATGCCAGAACTACTTGGTCTACATCATGTTCTTTTATTAGATTTGGCAAATCCTCCTCGGGATATATAGGAATCCCATTGGGGTAATTCGGACCAGCTAACTTGGGATGATACAATCTGTTGGCAATATTGGGTATTTGAGACGCTGTAAATGCGATGACGCGATATCTTTTGTCGTTCCTGAAGTATACGTTGAAATTGTGGAAGTCCCTTCCCGCAGCACCCATTATGACTACTTTTATCTGTTTCACCAACCTCACCAACTTCAACCCTATTTGATAGGAGACGGTCTACCAAAGATTGGGGATGAAAATTGCCGAGTATTTATGTCCTTCTTCTTTATATATTTTTGACACTTGAAATTCCGGGCATTTCTAATTCCGAAATAGGAGAATCAGATCCTTGATCGGTAATCAGTGTATATGGATTCGATCTATCAAGATTCCAAAAAAAGGAAAATCTTCTTGACGCTCTTCCCTATCGGCGGGTAGAATTGGCGCAGTCTGCGCACCCAGAAAAGAAGCAAACTACTCCCCCCTTCAGGAAGGAGTCTCCTTGAGGTGGTTTAGATGGATTCTCCAATTAATGACTACTCACTCTGGGTTTTCAACTTCGTAAAAAGTTGCTTTAACTCCATGTTTAGTGCTCTTCGGACATTTACTGGACTGATAGGTATTGCGGGTCTGGGCGGCTCAGCTGCTCCTTGTGCGGCCACAGGAGTAGCTCCGCCTGTAGCTGCGGGTGCAACTCCAGGAGCAGTAGCGGGGGTAGGTGACGGTGAAGCTGAGGCAGACGTAGAGGCTGGAGCCGTTGGCGATACTGCTGAAGGTCTTATTGCGGTCTCTGCAGGTTTCCCAGCGGCCCCTTGGGAAACGGTACTTGCAGTGACTGGAAGAGAGACTCGAGACTCAATCGAGTTAATCCTACTCTCTATTACGCCTATTTTGATTTCGAGGTTCTTGGACAGACTATTCAGGTTTTGCTCCAGCATATCAATGGCGTTTATAACGATTTCCATAACTCTGCTTAGTATCGTACTAATTTCCTGGATACGCTTTGGTTGTGACAGCGTTTCATCAATAAGCCTTACGAAGTCTTCTCCCATATCGAACACCGTCTATGATTATCACTAAACTTTGCGGTTTATAATCTTTTCTTTTGTATGACTAATAATCATCGCTGTCTTTTTCCCTTCTTCTTTCCTCCTGTCCGAGGCAACCTCGTGGTTAGTGTTTTGGGTCTCTTTTGCTTCCATCTTCTCCCCCGAGATCTCTTCCTTTCTTTTCTCCTTGGTTATGAATGAACCCCAATCTATTCTGAGCATCAGATAGACCAATAGAATCGTTCCCAAAATTCCTATCACGGTACCTGCTGTGCCCCCGCCTCCAAATAATGCTTCAACCAGCGGCCGGAAAAACCTCCCTCCGTAAGCCAAGATTGCGCATAGAACTATCTTCCCCAAAATGGCTGCGACAACCGCTTTGACAATGCTATACTTCATTACGCCTACAGGGATAAGAAGCATATCATCAGGTAAAGGCGTAGCTGCGAACAAGAATATTGCTGCAAATCCATACTTCTCAATTAACTTCTTCATGGATTCTATTCTCTTACCGTATTTTTCTTCGATTAGCTCCCTTCCTCCCCGCCCTATCGCATAGGCGCTCAATTCTCCAATAGCTGCGCCAAATCCGCAGACTAATGCAAGTATCAGCGGCTCAATAAACTCCTGGGTTCCCAGAAGGATTACAGCCAGAGCGTAGGGAACGGGTAGGAAAACTGTGAAGTTGCCAAAGGTGGATATTAGGAAGGCCCCGAAATAGACAGACAGTGGACTTCCCACAGCAAAGTTGAACATCCCAATCGTTAAGCTGTCAAAGAAATTGGCAATAGCTTCTATTGAAAACAGAACCACCAATGCTATTCCGGTGATTACAAAAGCTATTATGAAAATAATGTCTCGACGTTCCATGCTTCATCCGCTCGGTCTGCATCGCGATATGTATAACGTGATGTATAGTAATATAAGCCAATAAGCATATATGACTATTTCCACTCCGAATTCTCCGTTAACCTTGATGGAGGATATACTGCTGGCAGAGCTTAAGGCCCTTGTAGAAATAATTCGGTTGCCCAATTGCCTCATGGGTAGCTTGACCACGTCGATTTCCGTATTGACAGTAGACAGCATCCTAGACCTGACAGCCGGAGTAAGCCTGTCCGCTGTTAGCCTCATCTGGTTGCTTGTTATTGCCTATATTACTTACGTCTTTGCAGCGGCTGCAGGGAACGTTGTAAATGACGTATTCGATATCGAAGTAGACAGGATAAATCGGCCAAATCGGGTGCTTCCAAGAAGAGCACTAACTGTGCGTCAAGCTAAGATATACACAATTCTGCTTTGGCTGGCCTGTTCATTCTGCGCCTTCTTAACAAGCATCCCGGCTGGAATTATTGCTACAACCTTTTCACTAGTTGGTTTCGGTTATGCATCAAGGGCCAAACTGCTAGGAATATGGGGGAACTTCACCGTTTCGTTTTCTTTTGCCTTTGGTTTGATTTACGGCTCTCTAATAACTTATTATGCCGCTTTGGGCACGCTGGGTCTCCCCCTCCTAATATGGCTTTACTTCTTCACGGCGTTCTTTATCCTTCAGGGCAGAGAAGTGATTAAGGGGATGGAGGATGTTGAGGGTGACCGAGTGAGGGGTGTGAAAACCGTAGCTTTGGTTTACGGCTTTAGGAGGGCATCTATCGTGGCTGCTCTTTTCAATATCATAAGCATGATTTGCTTCACAGCCGCGTGGTTTCTGAGTTGGTCCGGCTGGTCGTCCTTACCAAATATCTGGTACACCGTTTTTCTATTACCCGGCGATGGTATTGTGCTGGCTTCTACAATCTTGATCTTAATGAAATCATCTTCATCTTCAGCTCAGAATAGAGCCAGTTTCTATTCCAAAATAGGAAGTCTCCTAGGTCTGTTGGCATTCTTGGTAGGAGCACTATAAACGGTTTTCTGAGAGTCTGCGCATCTCGAATTGCGTAGTTCTCAACATAAAGCTGATTTCATTAAAGATTCAACATTAAAACCTACTGCGTCTCGTAATGTTTTTATACTATTATGACAATAATTTATGTAGCTAAACTACAAAATTGGGAACCTCTCGATGATGTGTCTGCTGAGTGACCTAGAAACTCTACACTAATCATTGTGAGGGATATGCAATGATTCATTCGGTTTATGTAATCCGAAGGACAGGAGAATGCCTATTCTCCAGAGTATATGATAAGAACGGAATCGACGAAGCCCTAATATCCGGCTTCTTAAGCGCTCTACAATCTTTCATAAATGAAATCAGTGGAGATTATGTAAGGACTCTGAAAACTGGAAATGTGAAATTTGTCTATAATTTACTGGATGATCTGATATTCGTATTCTGCGTCGATCTAGAAGAAGATGAGGAAAAACTGAGAAAGAAGATAAATCTCACTCAGAGTGTCTTCGTAAGGAGATTTGGCAGCATAATAGAAGGCTGGAATGGTCAAACCAGCATCTTCGAATCCTTCAATGTAACAGTAGATGACATTGTTACAGATCTCGTAAAGGTATCCGTAATTGGATTTGGGGGTGTCGGTAAGACGACTCTCCTCAAGCTTATTCTAAGGGAAGAAGTTCCCGTACAACACATTCCAACAATAGCGGTTGATATCAAAGATCTTAACGGTGTAAAATCCCCGGCAAAGGTGGTCATGTGGGATTTTGCTGGACAACAGCGTTTTGAATCCCTTTGGGATGTGATGATTAAAGGCTCAGACGTTATTCTAATTGTTACGGATTCTTCCATGTTAAATATAGTAAAGACCAAGAAAAAAATCATCTCCCTCATTAAAGAGCATAATCCCGGCGCGAGAGTTATTGCTATTGCAAACAAACAAGACCTTCCGAATTCGATAAAGCCAAGAGCAATTAGTGACCTTCTAGGCGTACCGGTTTATGGAATTGTCGGCATAGACCCTTCAAATCGAGGGCAATTGCTTGAGATAATAGGCGATACTGTTAATAGCTGGCTAGAATATTCATAAACTATCCACTAGGCCGTTTGTTCATTCGCCGCTGGAGTAGGGCTTAATGTTTCTTGTGGGGGCCGTAGGAGACATTCATGGACCGAAGTATCTATACCTGTTTAAGAATGGACTAAGCTCACTAAAAGGAAATGTCTTAGACGATATTAATTGTCTATTTTTTGCCGGCGATATCATATCAAAAGGCCATACTGAAGATCTCCAAGCGGTAATAAGGACCATCGATGACTTTGAAGTTAGATGTCCTTTGATCTCCTGCTTCGGTAACGAGGAGTATGAAGAAACGCATAACATAATACGAGAGAAATTCGGCAGTAGGGTTACATTCCTGGATGATGAGTCTTTTGTCTTGAACCTGAAAGACGATAGGACACTAGGGATTGTGGGATCTAAAGGGAGTCTAGATCGACCCACATGGTGGCAAAGTAGGAATATTCCAAACATCCTTCAGATATATTCTCAGAGAATCAGTGTAATAGGTGGTCTCCTTCAGAAATTGAAGACTGATTTCAAGATCTTACTCCTACATTATGCTCCGACTTTCAAAACATTAGGTGGCGAAGGAAGAACTTTTTACCAGCAATTAGGAAGCAAAAAGCTTGAGACTATAATCAGCAGAAGCAAACCGGACGTAGTTATCCATGCCCATGCCCACAATGGACGCAGATTTGCCCTTTTGGGTGAGATTCCTATATACAACGTTTCTCTTCCTCTTACCCGGACAATCACAGTCATAAAACTACCGGGATTTGCTATCTCCGATTCCTCGGAAGATAATAAGGAAGAATATACATCATGAATACTTCAGTGTTATTTATGTTTATATGACTTAAAAAACATCTAACTCCTTGTTGTGCAAAACGACTTTATCCCTTTCACCGTCGCTTAGTCCGGCGAGACACGATTCTGATAAGCTAATCTGATTGCTGTTGCCGATTGGATAAGGTCTTGTAGATCGCTTCAATCTGATGAAAATGTGAGGGTCAAATCCTTTAATCTGAAAATGCTGCCCTTGAGAGCGACCAGAATAGCCCGACTCCTCGTGAGGTCAAACAACCCGTTTGCTTGAGGGAGTTTCATGAAGACTGTGAGAATCTGCAATTTTTGTGGAAGCAGAGAAGCAACTCATTATTGTGAGGAGTGTGGAGCCTCATTCTGCAGCAGGTGCGCAAGAAAGAAGAAGATCCAAATTAGCATATGTGTAAATTGCGGTGCATCTGTTGACAAACTCAGAAAACAGAGTAGTATTACGGCCTGCAATGACTGTAATCCGTCAAGCACAAAATCTGCGATAAAATACATAACCCTATGCCCTGATTGCTCTTCAAAGACGGTAGTACGCATCAAGAAAAAAAACCATGATTTGTTGATCAAACTCAAAAGTGCAGTTTCAAGTCTTATATCCGGCTACTATATCCTAAAACAATTTTTGGCTGAAGTGAATACCGTACGGCGCAGGATAGTAGCAATGAGGTATTATGGATTTAGACAGTATCCTGAACTCGAAAAGACATTGATTGCTGTCTATTCTGAAGTTCATACGTTGGGTCAGAACTTTGTCAATACAGTATTCAAAACATTACAGGGAGTAGATTCTGAATTGCTTGTGGTTCTAAGGAAGAGACCATGGGACTCCAAAGATTTTCCCTCGGTAGAATCTCTGACAGAACAACTTAGAAAAGATGGACAGATGACTCAGAAAGACTTGATGAACAGACTAACTGATTTAAGACAGCTATTTATCGACCTTCTTCCTCTAATTGGGTCTCTGGAGTACTTCAGACAAGTGTACGATAGCATAGGGGAGCATTTAATCCTTGATAAGTATGAGAGAATCATCTGTGCGTTTAGCAAGGTGTCTCTGTCATCGAACTCATCCAAGCGGAGCAAGAATAACGGAACCTTGGTTCTTACAAACCGCAGAATAGTTCTTCATCAACAAGCAAAGGGAAAAGGGGCTTTCAATGTAATTGGGGCAAGATTGACTGATTTAAACTCCTATCATGTCGATGAAACAGATGGAAGAATAACTCTGGAAACAACGAATGGTAGAACGGAGTTCCTTGTTTCACAGAATGCTGCGAGTTTATTCAAGAGATCTCTAGAGGTAACCGACCGATACGACGGGAATTTAGTAGATTTGGATCGCTTAAATCGTCTCATTAATATCCAGTGGGTTTCTTCGGAGTTATATCGTCTGAATAAGAAACTGCAGCTAGAGGTTCTCAATGTGCTGGGGGAGAAACCCAGACTTCTCGATTCAGCAGTTGTTGCTACATCTGTCTTTAGAGAGTACTCAAATGACACTCCTGAGCCACCGCAGGAGGGGCCAAATGTCTCGTTTGGGATCAAGAAAGACGATCCCAAAGAGGCCATGAATTCGGAATCTTATAAGGGAACCAAGCCGGCAGGCGTTATTCGTCGCATTGTGAATTTATTTAAGAATAATAGAAATCGTGAATTATCCGATCTAGTTCTGGAAATTGGCAGAAAGAACAGAACCAATACGGGCGGGATGGTTCCTTTAGCTGAAGTGTACCTATCGATAAAAGAACTCAGACCTAATCGGAACATCGATGTTGAGGAAGTTGAAAAAGCAATTGAAACACTTAAAGAAAAAGGACTTATAGTTGATTTTAGGGAACATAACTCTGGAATAAAAGTTGTTGAGTTCTTTCCATTAGAGTTCAGTAGTGATAAGAATACTGTTATAGATTTGGCAGCAGAAAGAGGTCACCTGACGCTTGAGGATGTCATACGCAATACGGGATGGTTAGGGGTCAGAGCTGCAAGAGCACTTAAAGGGTTAGAGAAAATTGGGATAGCCAAGCTTGACCCTACATATTCTAGGGGAAAGCGTTGGTATTTCCCATACCTGAAATGATGTTGAAGAAATCTCTTGAGAAAGCCCATCAGCCTGGCTTTTGGTTCATCGCCTTCCCTCGCGGGAACGGCGGTAAGATCCCCTACTGTAGGGTCTTCGTCTTGGTCTAAATCGGTCCTGTTCATATTGTTTTTCGGAGAGATTGTTCTCTGTGTTTACATCGCCAAACTCGGCATCCTCAAATGACTCAATCGTACCATATCTACCGATATTTAATCGCAAGGATCCCTTGAATACTGTACAGTATCCGTTGTTGATTTTGTATATCTGATCTATTTCCACCTTGTCAATGTCCTGATTCCAAAGAGTTAAGTACACGCTACCAGTCTCGTCACCCACCAGAGCTTCGGTGACTCTTAGTTGTTCACCTGTCTTTCTTGAGAATACCTCTCTTGCCTCATTCTTAGAGGCTACCTTAACTTTTACGTTTACACCTCTAGAGTTCGGATTTAGCTCTTCTACGACTACAAATTCCTCAGATTCGCTCATTTTAGTTACATCTCTATTCATATACTTTGTTCGTTTAACAAGGATAGCAAAACAAGTCCCTAGAGCAAGTTTTACATCCTTAAGCGGTATCGGGTTAGATTCCAAGATATTTAAACCTTACTATATGGAAGAAATAGCTTTCTCGATTACTCTTTTTCTTTTTCCTCTTCTGGTATGTCTTCTTTAAGCCCTTTCTTAATATCTTCAAGTTCCTTCCGTATTTTGTCCTTCTTCTTTTCAGCGACAGCCTTCTCTTTTTCGGTGGGAATCTCAGGTAACTCTTCTTCTATGGCCACTTCCTCTTGAAGTTTTGCTAACTCCCTCTCTACGTCAATGTCTTCGCCTTCATCCAAAGCTGTGGCACTTAACATCTCACTGGTTTTCTCTATCTCATCAACCAGTTGTTCAGTTTTTAGCATAACTTCAGTAGCTTTCTCACTTGACATAAGTCTTCTTGCTTCTTCAAGTTGTTCAAGACCAACTTCAAGGGCACGTCCCATGTCGGCAGTATCTCTAGCAGTCTCGATCATATCAATAACATCTTCTAGGCTGCCTACCTGTCTATGATAACGATTCATCCATGTGGTATATCTTTTCCATTTTCGAAGATGTGTCCTTGCCCCATCTGTGTTTCCTTGCCTTACAAGCTCTCTTGCTCTCTGCTTGCTTTCTCCTGCCTTTCTTTCAAATCCACGAACTCTGAGTGTCATCTTGTTGATTGTTGCACGCATTTCTGTAACTGCTTCGTCTCTGCTTTCCTTTTTCTTGGGGAATAGCTTCCTCAGAAAACCCAAACAACTTCACCTCATCAATACTAGAATTGACATTTTGAGCTTATTATACTTTACTTTTTAGTTCTCCTATTTCTAAACCTTATGCTCTGTCGAAAGGAGCACTGAGTCTCCTCATTCTTTCTTATCGTCTTTGCCTATTTCCCTTATTAGCGGCTTTTCCTCCTTCAGTCCGAGAATTCTGAACTTGGGGTATTGCTTTTCCAATTGTTCTCTCAGTCTTTCTTTATTTACGTTTCCGTGCGTTTCAACATTAACAATCGGTCTGTCGCCTTCGTATGTTACTTGAATCGGATAACCGCCTGCACCGCCAAAATCGTCGTTCAGAAATCTCTTTTCTAAGGCCTCAGATAATCCGAAATCTTCATCAAATGGATCAGAAATGGTTCCCTTTTTTTTCTTTTTGCCTAAAGGGTTCCCCCCCTGCTGAAAAATATACCCAATTATCTTATGATTTACGGAAAAATAAAAAACTAATGGTTTCCGATAAGGTTTATCGTTTGAGGGTTAGGTATGGTTTCCTAGAAATGCTTTTCATCAGGGAATTCGCATACTTCCCGCATGTGGGTGGTTTTGCTGTCACTGAAGGGAAAATCGAGGAAGCACGGGAGAGGAGATTGAGAAGGCTTGGGAAATAAGTTCACGAGGGCTGTCAAGAGGGATTGTTATACGTCTATGATCGACTCAATGAGTTGAAGGACCAGGAGGAATTATGTTGGTTGGCAAAAAATACTCATCGCTCAAAAAGAAAATCGTAGAAATAGAAAAAAAGCTCCTTGAAAAGGGTTTTGTTGTTGGCCCTGCAGGAAATGTAAGTGCTAGGACTCCCGAAGAGGACAAGATCCTCATAACTCCAAGTGGAGTAACTCATGATAGGATTAAGACTGAGGATATCCTGATCGTAGATTTTAAAGGTGATATCTTAGATGGTGAGCTTGCCCCCTCGAGTGAAATAGAAATGCACTTGTCTATATACCGAACGCAAGAAGATGCTGGTGCAGTAATCCACTCTCACCCACCCTTTTCCACAGCTTTGGCAGTCGTTGGGGAAACTATTCCTCCTCTTACGGATGAATTTGTGGTTTTCGTTGGGGGGGAGGTGAGACTGGCAGATTATGCTGTTGCTGGGAGCGAAGAGCTGGCAAATAATGTTATTTTGGCCATAGGAGGCAGCAGGGCAGTTCTGCTTTCAAATCACGGACTTCTTTGCTACGGGAGGGATTTGGACGATGCGCTGTTTGTTACGGAACTTGTGGAAGAAACAGCCAGAGTACTTGTCCATGCGTTGACAATTGGCACCCCCAAACCCTTGCCGAAAGATATCATTGAAAAACAAAGAGAGACCTTCAAAATGATAAAATCTCGACGATAGGTAGTAACTATGCCTTCAATCAGTTCTGGCATAACGTTCGTGGTAAGTCTTTCGGAGTTCGTCAGATATGAGAATATCTTTTGATAGAGTTGCACATGTTTATGATAAAACAAGAGGCCTCCCTAATCGAGTGATGAGTCAGCTAATCGAAAGGCTAACCGAAGAGCTATCCGATAAAAGAACTATTCTAGATGCAGGTGTTGGGACTGGAAGGTTTGCAGAACCTTTAACGGATATTGGACTCAATGTTGTTGGAATAGATATTGCGAAGGAAATGATGAAGAAAGCAGCTGAGAGGGGCTTAGATAAACTGCTTTTGAGCGATGTCCTATTCCTCCCGTTCAGGGACAGTTCCTTTGAGGTCACGATTTCAATACATCTTCTTCATCTGGTCCGCGGGTGGAAAAAAGCCCTACATGAAATCTGCAGAGTAACTACAAAAGAAATGATTTCGATGGACTACAGATACAAGAACCCGATTCGTACGGCCTATGACCGTCTTCTCAGAAGCCATGGGTATGAACCGCGCAGGGTCGGAAAAGGAGAATGGGAATTGAAAGATATAGTGAAACCTTCGAAGTCATCGTTTGTAGCTTCCTTTAATATTGATGCAAATGAAACTCTTGCTTATCTCGGTCAAATGGTTTATTCGAGTCAGTGGGAATTGCCAAAAGGCATAAACGATAAGATTGTAAGTGAATTGGGAGCGCGATTTGCCGATAGGCTGATTCCTCAGGAACTGCACCTTTTAGTGTGGGATGTGGAAGACCTAAGAGATTTTTGCGGCAATAGCTTGAGACCAGCCAGATGGGATACCTGCCTCGATGAAGACCGGCCTACATAACGGGTGCCGTACTGACTTAATGACTGAATATACTTTTCCATTTTGCAGGAACATTTTTGCTATAGACAATCTCTTCTGCACCTAAGAATTCACCTAATTCTTCGATCGTATTAATCACCATCTGACCTTCTTCCTTGGTCAAGCTTACGTCCTCTTCTGCGTAAATTGCGTTGATTTTCAGTCTTTCATTCTTCCGATCCATCACTGGATCTATGCGACCTATGAATCTGTCGCCCTGCAAAATTGGCATAGCATATTGACCATATTTGCGCTTGAACTGGGGCACATAAATCTCTAGCCGGAAGCTGAACTTGAAAACCTGTTCGGTACGTTGGCGATCACAAATCAGATTATCGAAAGGAGAAAGGAGCGTTGTTCGGGACCCCCATTCGGCACTAGATATTCGGTCAATCATGGGCAGGTCACTAACATGGACGTACCAAGATCCAGGCCAAAGTCTACCATTCTTGTCGTCCTCTATGCGCACGCGTGCAATATGTCCTTCGGATTCAAGATTTTCGAGCACTTTGCTCAAATCCCCGTAGCAATTCCGAATATAATGATTACGAATGTGGATGGCACGTGCCACACCAAGGGCACGTAATGATTTTTCTGCGCCCCTTCGAGCAATCTCGGCTTCGGATAATATTTCTTTTGGGGCCCAGTCGGGTAAGAATCGGTCTGTAAGGTCCCACCACTTCCGTCTGCCTGCACGTTTTGCAACCATAATCTTACCTGTGGCCCAGAGATAGGTAAGCATCTGGTTGACATTCCGACCAGCGGTCCAGCCTGTGGACTGCCAATCCGCAATTGCTACATTCTTGAAGTGGCTGGATGGAAGGGGACCGTGATCCCGAATCTCGGTAAGAATATGGTTACGCAAAACCTTATTCTCTCCAACCCAGGCACGAATCTTCCGGGCCCAGGGTGAGTCTCCAGCATAGGCGGTGCGCATTAACCCGTCGAAGATCGGATAGTCTTCGGTAGGTACTATTGAAGTGGCATGCGCCCAGTTCTCAAAGAGCTTCCGTTCCTTCCACATTAATCTGTCAAGGCATCTCGGATCGTAAGGACCTAGACGACTCCATAATACGAGTAAATGGCTGGGAGCTACAACACTTATCGGATCTATCTGTATACATCCTAGGCCTCGAAGGACCTCTAAAATACCGATCTCGTTGGCCGGAGGCCGAGGACCCGCTAGATGCTGGCGCATAACTGCCAAACGCCTGGCCAGCGCAGGTGTGATAACACGCGTAGAATTCATGTATCAGGAGATATCTCGGTGCACATATAAGCATTGTTTCCCATTCTTTTTGAAACATGACTTTTATGGGTGCAGGACCAGTAACAGGCGCAGCTATCTGAGTCATTCGATGGGGTGGTATTTTACTAGAATGGAAGGGACCAAACGATTTCAAGCACTCTCTGAATGACGTCAGATGTATTCATGTCTTTTGCTTGTGGCTGAGTACAGTGGCGTGCATAGGCGATATTTTTGGTGGAGCGGCGCAGCAGAAACGGAAGCTCCGGAAACCAGTATCCTAAAGACGAAGTTAGAGCAATTTGAGTACCGGGGCTCAATCATCAATAACGCTTAAATAACGGATCCAGAACAAAAAGGACTTAAAGCCCCCGTCCGAAATCGAGATTTCGTCGGGACAACTCAAGCACTCGAAGAATCTGCTTGATACGGCTGAGAGATATTTGAATCACAGATTGGGCGAGGTCTATGGATGAGTGGACTCATACTCCTGCCGATGATGCTTGCTGGATCGTTAGTCATCATGGCTGTATCCAGCCATTTTGCCGTAGCATCGATGGAAAGAATAATCGAGTTTACAGGCTTAAGTGAAGCCGCTGCGGGGATTGGGATTCTTGCAGTAATGACTTCCGCCCCTGAAATGACTGTAGCCCTTTTTTCAGTCCTCCAAGGAGCTCCCGGAATAGCTATAGGTGACATTTTGGGCTCAAACGTATTTAATCTAGGGGCGATCATGGGCATACTAGGGATGATCGGTTTTCTCAAGACGTGCTGTCCTGATACTGTTATGATAACACAGTTAACAGATATTCTTTTTCTAACCGCATTAATCCCCATACTCATTGTGATATTTGAAATAGCAACTCCAGTCGTTGGTGTAATTCTCTTCGGGGTCTTCATACTCAATATCCATTCTATGACAAAGAAGAGAACATTAATCCCGGTTGCAAAAGAAGAAGAAAAACCTTCAATACCCAAGACAGACAGATTCTCAAGAATCGTTAAGGACCGCAAGATAGCAGTCGTGGCAATACTGATTCTTAGTCTCGCCGGCCTTATGACTGCTGGAAGTCTGGTGGTCTCATCTGGCACAGGAATCGCCACTCTGCTGGGAGCCCCCCCGATACTGGTCGGGGCGAAGATTGTTTCGTTGGGTACTTCCCTACCAGAGCTTACTCTTGACCTTACAGCTGCTCGACGAGGACGCGTGCAAATGGCACTGGGAGACATTGTAGGGTCCAATCTAATGAATTTGACCTTTGTATTGGGGCTTGTCTTCATCACCTCATCTTTTACAGTTGACACAACCATCTTTTCAGAAATTCTACCATTTCTGCTGATCACGACCCTCATTTTCTGGCGTTTTCTTATGAGAGGCGAAATTTCAAAAGTAGGGGGATCGCTTCTATTGGTTTCCTACATATTATTTCTTATAATCGTCTGAAGCTGTGAAGATATAAATACAGAATAAATCGAGTCCTCCTTGGATTCTATGCAATAAGTATTTTTACTACGAGTTCAATTGTACTAGAAATTCAAGGAGGATTGAAACGTGGTTGAATTACATCCTTCCATCTCTATATCTCGACTGCATAGACATCTTTCAGAACTCGAGAGAATTGGCAACAGGTGGCCTGGATCTGAAGGCGAATCAAAAGCCCAAGAGTATATATATTCTTACCTAAGAAGCTTGGACATTGACGATGTCTTCCTAGATGAGTACGAGTTCCTCCAATACAAACCGGTGAAATTCGAGCTTAGTCTGACAACACCTGTAACTGATAACATAGTATGTAGACCGATGTCCTATACTGAAAATGCATCCGTTTCTGGGGAGATAGCTTATGCGGGAAGTGGCAGTCCTGAAGAATTCAGATCAATCGATGAGCAAGGTATTGAAATAGAAGACAGGATTGTCATGGCGACGACTGATATCCCTTTTGAGATAACCCCTCTGGTCGAAGACAGAGGAGGCATTGCATTAATAGCTGTTTCAAATGCACCGGAGTCACTAATACGAAATTGTGTTGGCAAATTGTATCCTCCGGAGATTTCAAATCCTGAAAAACATAAACGAAGGATTCCAGGCGTAATGATCTCCAGGGGGAGTGCCAACAAGATTCTGCTGTTAAAGAACAAAGGAAAAGTGGAAGCAAAAATCACGCATGAAGGTGAATACAGAAAATCAGAATCAAAGAATGTGGTAGGGGTTCAAAATGGTGAAGGGGGAACGGAAGAGTCTGTCGTAGTTGGGGGTCATTACGATACACAGCTGGAAGGAACTGGAATTTGGGACAATGGAACCGGCACGGGCGGGGTGTTGGAATTTGCCAGAGCATTTAGTAATGTAGGCTCTGAACGTAAGATAATGTTTGTAACATTTGGATGCGAAGAAGTAGGACTGTGGGGTTCAGAGAGCTTTGTGAGGAAGCGAGAAAAAGAAGTAAAGGATAACTGTCGTGGTATGATAACTCTCGACACAGTAAGCACATCCCTCTGTCCGAATAATACTATCTGGGCAAACAATCAGGCCATGGAATTGGCAATAGAAAAAGCATCACAACTAAAATGGCCAGTTCACTACACTGGCGACCTATCAATTTCCTTCAGCGATTATGCCCCCTTTAACGCACGTGGCATTCCAGCGATGTGGATATTTGAATATCCTCCGATACATCCTTATTATCATACAGCTAAGGACAAAATCGAATTCATAGATTTTGTAAAATGTCGATCTACACTCCAGGTAAATGCAGCGTGCGTGACGGCGATGGCAAAAACCAGACTTCAATAGTGTGTGATAATTATTAGAACATATGTTCTAATGAAAACCTCTATCTATCCCCACTGCGGATTTTCTTTATGCCTGAAAGCAGACAGATAAAGGTGTCAATCGACCTCTCTCTCAGAAGGAAGTGCAAAATTCCTTAAGAAATGATCTCAAAAACTATCCTAGGTCTAGATGGCCACGTCTCTTTCTTGCCAGCTTCCCAAGCAATTGAGACTCTTGTGCCTACTTTTACGTCGTCGAGGCTTGCAGTCTTTATCATACCTATGAATGGTAACCCCTCATCAAGTTTAACCACGCCCACGATATAGGGTACAAGGTTTTTGAAATCTGGTGATGCCACATGAATTGCAGTATATGTGACGACGGTTCCTTCTCCTTTAAGCTGAGTCCACTGTAAATCATCGGAATAACAGTAAGGACATAGCGGTCTGGGCGGTAATATTGTCTTGCCGCAATCCTTGCACTTGCAAGCCATCAATTTGCCCTCCTCACAGAAGCTGTAAAACTGATCTATTGTAAATGGTTGTTCTTTAGTCTCTCCCTTCTCCAAGCTCAATCTCCTCTTCTGCAAATTGTTACGACAGCGCTCGCACCCGGACCCCCAAGGTTATGGGCGAGCCCAACTTCGGCTCCAGATACTTGCCTCCCATTAGCCTGTCCAGTAAGCTGTAGATAGATTTCATAGAGCTGGGCTGCACCAGTTGCACCGACTGGATGTCCTTTACACTTAAGCCCACCACTTGGATTGACAGGCTTTTTCCCCCCCAATTCCACTACTCCTTCCCTTATCAGAGTTGCTCCTTCTCCTTTTTCACAAAAGCCCAAATCCTCGTAAGCTATGAGTTCGGAGATCGTAAAACAGTCGTGAACCTCGGCAACATCCACGTCTTTTGGTTCTAAGTTCGCTGTGGCATAGGCTTCTCTTCCTGCTTCAACGTTTGCCCTGAACGTTGCATGCTCATAGTCTTTCTCAAAAGCCAGAATGCTGTCACACGCAAAACCCTGTCCAATAATGTCAACCGGCGTATCAGTGAACTTCCTTGCAATCTCAGGCTTTGTTATGATGAGCAGTGCAGAACCATCTGTGATCGGGCAACAGTCATAGAGTTTAAGGGGCCATGAAATTACCGGAGATCCAAGCGCTTTCTCAAGTGTTATAGGTTTTTGGAAGTGGGCCTTCGGATTCAATGCGCCACTTTTATGGCTCTTTACGGAAATCCTAGATAGATCTTCTTCAGTTGTTCCGTACCTATTCATGTGAGCCGTAGCCATTAGTGCGAAAAACCCTGGAAACGTGAGGCCGCTCCACTGATCGAAGTGAAAATCATCTGCCATATTAATGAGCTCAGTGGCCTTCGGTGTGCTCATATTGGTCATCTTCTCTGCTCCGCCTGCAAGAACTATATCATAGAAGCCAGCTGCGATAGTGGCCACGCCAAATCTTACCGCAGCACCTGCAGAGGCGCAGGCAGCTTCAGTCCTAATGGCAGCTTTGGGCAACAGACCCGCCCAAGTATTTGCTGTGGCCCCAGCGTGTCCTTGGTGTTCAAACCCCTCAGACATCATACCCAAAAAGGTGGCTTTGATGTCATTCTTGGGATCTAAGACTGGGCATCTTTCAAGAGCGTCCTTGAATGCTTCTAGGAATAATTCACGCCAGTAGAGCCCTTCCCTTCTGCCAAACTTACTCATTCCGGCCGAGACTATGCTAGCAATGGGCTTTCCCGCCATGTCTAGGTCACCATGCTCAAATCTTACCAGCCTAATCGTATTGCACCTAAGATAAACCTTTCGTTTTCGCGAAACAAAGTTATATTCTAAAAAAACTAATTATGATACACTTCAGGATTCAAGTAGGAGAAGGAAAATTGTTTAAGGCTGCTTATGTTCAGACGAACCCAATACTCGGCGATAAGATGGCAAACATAGAAAAAGCATCTGAAATGATTATTGAGAGCGATTATGCCAATCTTTATGTGCTTCCAGAGCTTTTCAACACAGGATATGCCTTTGTGAGTAAGAATGAAGTTCGTCTCTTGGCGGAGGAAATTCCAGAAGGAGTTACCACACAAAACTTGATAGAACTGGCCAAGAAGAAAGGTACTCACATTATAGCTGGAATAGCTGAAAAAGATAGTTCGAAAATCTTCAATTCAGCAGTTGCTGTGGGTCCGGAAGGCTTAGTCATGAAATATAGAAAGATTCATCTATTTTACAAAGAGAGGAATTGGTTCGACCCTGGTGACATTGACTTCAGAGTATTCAAAGTAGACGGTGTCAAGGCCGGAATCATTATATGTTTTGATTGGATATTTCCTGAAGCCATTAGGACGCTTGCATTGAAGGGCGCAGATTTGATATGCCATCCATCGAATCTGCTTTTTCCGTACGCTCAAAATGCAATGCTTACTCGGTCTATAGAAAACAGAGTCTATACTCTTACCGCTAATAGGATAGGAGCTGAAAACAGGAATGAGGACAAGTTCAACTTCACCGGAATGAGTCAGATAACAAGTCCAAAAATGGAGCTGTTGATGAGAGCGAGTGACAATAAGGAAGAAGTTGGAATTTCCGAAATAGATGTTAGATTATCACGAGACAAATCGATAACGTCTCTAAATGACATTTTTAAAGATAGAAGGACGGAGTTCTATTCAACATCGTAATTTTGAAATAGGGAGAAACTATAATCAGAAATCGTAATCCCCTTCATATGTGGAATTAGCATGACATTCGAACTGAAATCAGAATTTCATCCGAAAGGTGATCAGCCAAAGGCGATTGAAAAGCTGGTTCATGGCATAAAAAAAGGCTTAAAACATAACGTTCTCCTTGGAATCACGGGATCTGGAAAGACATTTGTGATAGCGAACGTAATAGACCGACTTCAGCTTCCTGCGGTCATTATCGAACCAAACAAGACATTAGCCGCCCAGATAGTAAGTGAGCTCAGAAGGTTCTTTCCGGAAAATGCTGTTGAATACTTCGTAAGCTATTATGACTATTATCAACCAGAGGCATACGTTCCGCCAACCGATACCTATATTGGAAAAGACTTCTCGATAAACGAAGAGGTTGAAAGACTTAGGCTTTCAGCCGCACACGCTCTGGTATCAAGAAAAGATGTAATAGTTGTTGCAACGGTCTCATGCATGTACCCAAGCAGTTCACCTGAAGACTACAAGAGTTCCATAGCTGTCTTCAAGGAAAAAGACAGGATTTCAAGAAAACAGGCAATTGAGAACCTAGTAAACATTCAATATGAGCGTAATGACTTTGACTTCAAACCAGGCGCTTTCAGGGTTAGGGGGGATATCCTTGAAATATTCCCACCATACTCGAACGTAGCAGTTAGATTGGAATTCTTTGACGATGAAATAGAAAGGATCTCAGAGATTGATCCGCTCAAAGGAACAACACTTAGACGCACTAACTTGACCTATGTTTACTCCGCCAAGTACTTCACCACCCCTGTCACGAAGGTCAGAGGTGCTTTGACAACGATAGAAGAAGAATTAGAAGCCCGACTCAGAGAATTAAGAAAAAAGGGGAAGATACTGGAGGCTGAAAGATTAGAAAAACGTACCCGTTACGACTTAGAGATGCTTAGTGAAATGGGGTATTGCTCTGGAATTGAAAACTATTCGCTTCATCTGGATGGAAGAAGACCTGGTGAGAAACCTAGTGTACTTCTGGACTTTTTTCCAGAAGAGAGCCTGATGATTATTGATGAGAGCCACATTACAATTCCTCAAATCAAGGGGATGTATTTGGGGGATAGAAGCCGCAAAAAGAACTTGGTTGATTATGGTTTTCGTTTACCTTCGGCATATGATAATCGTCCCTTGACATTTGAAGAATTCGAAAAATATATGAAAAAAGTAATCTATGTTTCTGCTACTCCTGGACCTTATGATATGGATATGG
>JBHLPL010000009.1:0-32307 GCA_048939465.1 Promethearchaeota archaeon
TTGATAAGTATCTCAAGAAGATGGAACAAGAAAGCAAAAGACCAGGGGCTTCAAAGGCGATAAAGACAATATTGGAAAATCCAATCATGTCCAGCATTAGAATTAGACTGCAGAGTCTGATTCTGCAGGGAATTGAACATCCCAAAATCTCAGCAATATCAAGGTTCGTGTCCAAATGGATTTTCAAAAAACCTGACTCACGTATAATCGTATTTACTCAATTCAGAGAGTCCGCAAGAATCCTAACGGAGACGCTGAGCAAGTTGGATAATGTTAAAGTCGTCCGATTCGTTGGGCAAGCCAGCAGGACGGGCGATAAAGGAATCTCTCAGAAGGAACAAACGAGAATACTGCAGGAATTTAGGTCAGGAGAGACTAACGTCCTTGTGGCTACAAGTGTTGCTGAGGAAGGTTTGGATATTAGTGAATGTGATCTGGTTGTTTTCTATGATTGTGTACCAAGCTCAATTCGGGCAATTCAGCGTAGAGGACGTACGGGAAGGAGAATGACGGGGCACGTGTACATTCTAATAACTCGAGGCACGAGGGACGAGGCATATTATTGGTCCGCATTCCATAAGGAAAGAAGGATGTATGGCATATTGCGCGGTATGAAGAAAACATCTAGAGAGCTTTCTAAAGAGAGAGGAGAACAACATCCTTTGGAACGATTCATAAGAGATGGTGTAGCTGAAACTGGTCTCAGCATTGTGACTGATTATAGAGAGATGAATTCACCAGTTGTCAAGGAATTGGCCCGTCTAAAGATCGGAGTAAAACCCGCGCAGTTGGCGGTTGCAGATTATATAGTATCGGAAGATGTAGCAATAGAACGAAAGACTACGGAAGATTTCCTTCAATCATTGGTTGATCAGCGGCTGTTTAGACAATTGAAAGACATGATACAAGAATATGGGAATTCACTCCTAATAATAGAGGGCGAAAAACTATATGGGCTGAGAGCAATCAATCCGAATGCTATTAGAGGAGCTCTTGCTAGCATAGCAGTCGATTTCCGAATGCCAATACTCTGGACAAAAACACCAGTCGAGACCGCAAGACTGTTATCGGTTATCGCCCGGAGGGAGCAAATAGAACGAGACAAGGAGATCTCTATTAAGGGCGAGAAAGCGCCGCTAACGATAGGTGAGCAGCAAGAGTACTTGTTATCAAGATTGCCGGGAATCAATAGAAAACTTGCAGGGAGATTACTAGTGCATTTTGGAAGCCCAGAACAGGTTTTTGCTGCTACTGTTGATGAACTCCAAGAAGTTCACGGCATAGGAAAGAAGACTGCAGAGAGAATACGCCAGATACTAACGTCGAAATATGCTGATGGAAAGTCATGATTTTTGAATGCGTCTTATTTTTTCAAGAATATCCAGCAGTTCGTTCAGAAGTTTTGCAATCGAGCGGAGCTTTTCAGGATCTTTCTCCTCCTCCATTCTTTTATTGAGATCCTGAAGTTTGGAGGACACGATTTCATCCATCCGAGGGAGCAGAACGCTTGAAACAACAGAGCTGCTTTCCTCTCCCTCTTTTACGATCAGCACCTTTTTGTCACAAGTAGGACAGTAAATATCTCCGTGTACTTTGAATAAAGGAGAAGCGCATACAGGGCAAGAATTCGAGAGCATAGTTGCGCCAGACAGAAGTAATTCTACCATCTTGTTGGTTTTCTTCTTTTTCATTTCTCGTCACCATATAAGAACGTTTAAGAATATCTTTAATTACTTTTTCATACAACTCAAATTTAAGCGAGGTCGTATAACAATGGATGAGGAAGCGGACGAGAAGGTAAATCAAGCAATGACAGTATTAGGCATGATAGCTGAAGATACCTCTGTCCCCAGAAACATCAGACGTGCAGCAAATGAGGCTACTGATGCACTTCAAGACTCCAAGATTGAAAGTATGGCTGTGAGGGCATCAAATGCGATATCGATTCTCGACGAGGTATCTCAAGATCCAATCCGTTAAGAGTGTCCTCTTGGCGGGGATAAACTGCCCCTTACACGCCAGAACAAAAATATGGAATGTAGTGAGCATACTTGAAACCGTCAAAGACTATGAATAGCCTTGAGAAATTCAGCTCCTCTCTATTTAATACTACCTGAGATTTCTTTTATTCCTTCTTGTTTCATATCAATAGTCCAGGATTTCACTATCAAGTAGCTGGACTTCGCACCGCGGAATCAATTTCACTTCAGAAGAATTACCTGATTCCGAGAAAAGAATTAATAAATGGCTAATTAGAAAGTACTCTCGGAATGCTGTGCCGGGGTAGCCAAGTGGTCTACGGCGCTGGCCTCGAGAGCAGCTAACATAAAAGGAAGAATACATAAAAGACAACGGAAATCCTTTGGGACAGATTGAACAAGAAAGTCAGTGACGCAGTAGCGTCTCGCGGGTTCGAATCGGCGCTACATTACGCCGCGAGAATCCTGCCCCCGGCGCCACTTAATACAACCCATGTTACCGATCAATTAGTGCATCAATCAACACGAGTCGGGATTGGAGGGTTGGTGTTGAGGCTGTGTAGACTGCCCCCCGCTTTCGCAGGGAGCCTTCCATCAGAGGTTGAGTATGGTGCACCGCACCACGCAACCCCACCGTCAACAGGACGAAAGAGCCTGCCTACAGGGACTCCAGCTCTGGTAAACTGGGAAAAGACGTTGTACCCTCGAACTTCCCGCACCTTATCTCATCAATCCCCCCCGCGGGTCATTAACCGTTTCCACATGGGAGAAAAGCGTGCCTTTAGCCCTATTCGAATATATTGCAAGAATGTAGAATGTACTTGGAGACGGTTCAATCACTCTCCGCCCTTCCGGACGGAGTTTCCTTGAGGTGGTTCAGGTGTATGAAATTCGCTGGCATGGTCGAGGAGGACAAGGTGCAGTAACAGCATCCTATGTTCTCGTAGATGCCGCATATAGAGACGGCTATGAAGGCGTTCAGTCTTTTCCTTTTTTCGGTGCTGAGAGGAGAGGGGCACCAGTTAAAGCGTTTACTAGAATTTCAAAGACGATGATATATTCCCGCTGCCAAATTTATGAGCCTGATGCGATCATAGTTTTGGATCCTACTTTGCTGGATATTGTCGATGTTACGGAAGGATTGAAAAGAGGCGGAGTCATTGTAGCCAATGCAAATGAGGTTCCAAAGAAATGGAGAAACAAGAATTGGAAGATATACATAGTTGATGCTACTGCAATAGCGCTAGAAGTCGGCTTGATCGTAGCGGGATCCCCTGTATTAAACACGCCGATGCTGGGCGCATTTGCTAAAGCAACGGGATTAGTAAGGCTGGAGAGAATCAAGGAAGCGATAAGCAATAAGTGGAAAGGCAAGGCCGGAGAAAGAAATATAAAAGCGGCAGAATTAGCATATGAACAGTGTAAATTGGTAGTATCTTAGGCTAGGGGGACTTATTCTGAATTCTGGAACTCGGCAAAAGAGTCTGGTTCTTGGAAAGACTGCTAAGACCAAGAAAAAGAAAGCAGGAATTAGACCTGACGCAATACCTTTATCAAAGCCTGGCAGGGGATCTTACGGCAGAACCGGAGATTGGAGAACCTTCAAGCCGGTAATGGATAAAGAAAAATGCAACAAATGTATGCTCTGTTGGCTTTATTGTCCAGAAGGAGTAATAGATCAAGGGAAAGAAGGATATCCGAAAATCGATTATATGTATTGTAAAGGTTGTGGCATTTGTGCTCAAGAATGCCCATCCAAGTGCATAGAAATGGTGAGAGAGGAAAAGTAAACTATTCCTCTCCTGTCGAAGGAGCTTATGACTATGCTAGACCTCAATTCCCGAGCGGGCTTTGGTTCCGGTACACGCCAAATCAGGGGGCAGTTTACATCGTCCCAGCCCACTAGTCCCCATATAACGTCGGGGTTTATAGTTTATTTCACACATCTTCCCCACAGGTCGGTGACCGTTTCCGCGTCAGAGAGGGGTGCGCCTTTAGATATTTCAGCAAATATATAACAAACGTATTTGAAGGCCACTAAATTCCTCTCCTCCCTTTCGGACGGATTCTCCTTGAGGTGGTTCAAATGAAAACACAGATTATGACGGGAAATACGGCTGCAGCGTATGCTGCCAAATATGCGAGAGCACAAGTTATCGCTGCTTATCCCATAACACCACAAACCACAATCGTAGAAGCGATAGCGAGTCTCATAGATGAAGGTGAAATGGAAGCAGAATACATTCGTGTCGAGAGTGAACACAGTGCTATGGCAGCTTGCATTGGTGCTGCCGCTACTGGAGCCAGAGCATTTACTGCAACATCATCCCATGGCCTTACTTTGATGCATGAAATGCTTCATTGGGCTAGCGGATCTAGGTTGCCCATTGTTATGGCAAATGTCAATCGAGCCATGGGACCGCCGTGGAATATATGGCCCGATCACAATGATAGCATATCACAAAGAGATGTTGGATGGATACAATTCTATGTCGAAAACAATCAAGAGGTATTCGATACGATCTTACAGTGCTACCGGATTTCTGAAAACCAAGAAGTTCTGTTGCCCTCCATGGTGAACCTCGACGGCTTTATTATTTCTCACACCTCTGCCCCGCTAAGCTTACCTGGTCAAGAAGAGGTCGATGAATTCATACCGGACTATAACCCAAATCCGGAGAAACAACTTGTCATGGATACTCACAAACCAGTGACACATGGCAACATCATTATGGTTAACAGTCCAGACGATTGGTATTATGAGTATCGTTATATGATTCACGAAGCTATGATGAACGCCAAGAAGGTCATTCAAGAAGTTGTAGAGGAGTTTCACAGAAGATTCGGTAGGTCACACGGGGGATTGGTTGAAGAGTATAAATGTAAAGATGCAAACCTGATTTTAGTATCCATGGGAACTATTGCAAGCCAGGCTAAAGCCGCTATCGATGAGTTGAGACAGGAAGGATACAAAGTGGGAGCTCTCAAGCTAAGGGTTTTTAGACCATTTCCTAGGGAGGAGTTCCAAAGACTGGCAGATAGAGTCGAAGCCCTTGCGGTGATAGACAGGAACATATCTTTTGGAATGGGGGGTGCAGCTTCCGCAGAGATTAAGGCTGCATTATACAATCACAAGAAACACCCATTAATCTTGGAGAACATCGCAGGAATAGGAGGGAGAGACGTGACATCCTCCGATATTAAAAAGATGGTTCTGGGTGCATTAGAAGTGCTAGAAACTGGTAAAACAGGAGAGGATATTAATTGGCATGGCCTCCGAGTGGGAGAAATGAAGTAGACTGCCCCTCCGATAAGAAAGGAGTTTATGACTATGTTTGACTACAATTTCTTCAGGGGGTCCGGTTGCATCACATGCCAAATCAGGGGACGGTTTATAGCGTCCCAGCCCAGTGACCCGCACACAGCGTCGAGGTATGTAGTCTCTTTCACCCATGCTCCTCATCCGTTATTAGCCGCTTCCTCCCTCCGAGAGCGTACCTCTGAATCCATTAGCACGGTTGAAACGAACGTATTTAAGGACCGCCCAATTGATCCCTTACTTTTCGGAAAGAAACTTCGTGAGGTGGTTTGATGAACTCAATATTAGGACTTCCGAGGAAGGAACTCGTGTATAAGGGAAATAGCGCGTGTATGGGTTGTAGCGCTGTATTGGCAATGAGACATGTGTTAAAAGCTCTAGGTGAGCAAACTGTCATGATCATACCGGCAGGCTGTAGCACAATAATTCAGGGTCTCTATCCAAAAACTGCTATTGGCGTTCCTCTGCTCAACATCGCTTTCGAGGCTGCTGCAGCTGCGGCCTCCGGCATTACAGCAGGATTTAGAGCTCAAGGAAAGAAGGACATTACTGTGGTAGCGTGGGCAGGAGATGGAGGGACATTTGATATTGGACTTCAGGCATTAAGTGGTGCGGCAGAACGTCAGACGAATATGATTTACATATGTTATGACAACGAGGCATACATGAATACGGGAATTCAACGTAGCGGCGCAACCCCCTACGGAGCCATAACGACCACGACGCCGGGAGGAAAGAGACTACCTAAAAAGGACCTTGATGCGATTGTCTTGGCTCACGACGTACCTTATTTGGCAACTGCCAACATAGGATACCCACAGGACCTCTATAGGAAAGTCAAAAAAGCGAAAGAAAAGGAAGGATTCAGATTCATCCACATACTAAGTCCTTGCCCCCCAGGATGGAGGTTTGATTCAAGTCTTACAGTCACCCTGGCGAAGTTGGCGGTTCAGACTGGCATATGGGTACTGTTTGAGGTGGAAGACGGCAAATTCAGACTTTCAGGACCAAGCAAGAGACTGCTGGACCCGAATAAAAGAAAGCCTGTCGAAGATTATCTGAAGCTTCAGGGAAGATTCTCAGAGCTCACAGGTGAGGATGTGAAAGAGATAAATAGAGAGATCGTGGAAAACTGGCAAGAAATAAACAGAAAAGTCTCTCGAGCAGAAGGAGTGTAGAAAGAGATTCAGAGACGAAATGATATACTACGTTATAGGACAAAGTAAGATGTTGTATGCCGACGTATTACGTTCTACGATTGCAGGAGGAGTACTGAGGGGTATTGGTTTCTTTACGCAAGATTTTTAAGAAGATACAATAAATAAGAATCACCTCTTTAGAGGTTTTCAACTTCAAGTATAAAATCAGAGCCAAAATGGGGTGAAGTCTAATGACAGAGAACACAATCTTTGTTGGAAACAAACCAGTTATGAACTATGTTTTGGCATGCGTAACTCAGCTGAATCAAACCGACATGGAAGAAATAGTCATTAAAGCAAGAGGACGGGCGATTAGTCGCGCAGTTGATGTTGCAGAGATACTCAGAAATCGATTCATGACCAATGTTGACGTAAAAGACATAAAGATCAGCACTGAGCAAATTAATACCGCAGAGGGCGGAACAGCAAACGTCAGTGCAGTCGAGATCTCGCTGGGTATGAAAGCTGCCAAACCTAGTAAAAAGAAGAAGTAGAAATACCTTCTAAGGCAAAGGGAACTCTTTTTTCTTTTTCTTTTTAGTTGTATGACCTTTCAACACAAATATGAAGACGATGGGAATTTTGTTACCCAAGAACGTATCCAATTTGTTTGACAAGTTCACGACGTTCTTTGCGTTGATCGTCTGTTTCTATTCTTTTCACAGATTGTCCGTCCACAAAGCCCAATACTGCACGGCCTTCCACACCATTGATGCCCACTTCTGCGACTATTACCTTGCAGCGATTCGCAGTTGCGCCGTAGACTATCGCGACATGTGGTAATAGCTTGATACTATTTAGAACATTAATCGGCCATGCTCCCTGAATCATGATTACAAATACATGACTTGCCCCGATATTTCTGCAGTTTTCAGCCGTCAATTGCTCTAGTTCGGGGTCGTTACTATTGACACGGGTAAGTCTGGGATCTGCTTCATTCATTGCACAAGCAAACTTCACATCACCAGTAGTTACTCCCGGAACTGACATCTGAATGGTCCGGAAGAGGTCGTCAACAAGTTTTACTGAGAAATTGGGGTCCCTCTACCTCTTGTATTGATCTTAAAGGGATTTCCCCTGTCCGACAATTATCTGATGCTCGGGTTCCTTCTTAATGTCTATTGAAATGAGTTTTATTTCGCTCAACTCTTGACCTCCTTTTCAATATCATGGATTAAGACATTATTTCAATCAGACTGTAATAAATCCTTTTGAAATCCTTTTTATCTAGGTAAACCTTTTTCCCTAATATTCAGATGAATGAGGAGACTGATTGCATTCATAAGTGCCAAAAAAGAATATAAGAAGGAATTACAGTGCTAATGTTCCTCGCTTGATAACAGGCTTTCCATCTAGCTCAATAGTTGGTTGAGTGGCGGTGATTTGTTGATACCAACTAGTTTCATTCCTTCCATGCTGTGCTTTATTGTCGCCTATCGCTAACGTAACTGTTCCTAGGACGATTTCGTTCTCAATAAAACCGGTTTTGGCCTTTGGGTTCAAACCCAGCAGGAACAATCCTAGTCTGTCTTTGTCGCCTTTTGCGTTTTTCCAGCTTGATTTCATTGTTTCCACATTCTTGCTTCCTTCAAAGGACACTAGTCTTCCGTCTTTGAATTCCCAGGAAATACCATGGACTAGCTTGGCTGCAAACGCCTCAGGAATGTCTGAGACAAATCTCCCATTTACGCTTGCTTCCGAAGGTGCTAATCCAACAACCCCACCAGGCAAAATGACTTCTAGATTCCCCTTTCTAACATCCTCTTCATCGACTATACCATCATGGATGAAGGTAGGTCTATCTTCCAAGCTGAAGTTTATGTCCGTTCCCGTTGGGGTCGTGATACGAACCGTCTTCGCCTTTTCCAAGATATTGCCGATCTTGGTTCCAAGTCTCTTGATCTCCTCATACTCCACATCTAAAGAACTAATAGCGCTCTTCTTCCATTCGTCATAGTTGAATCCGTAGACTTTTGCTCTTTGAGGCGTAACTAGTCCTAAACGAATATGTGCTGTCCGAACTCTTTTTTTAATCCACTTATCACGGTAGGACGTCCCTCCTTCGGAAGACGCAGCCCACCTTTCAGGATCAACTTGCTTCATCCTCTCGGGATTCTCAGGACCCCATACGTTGATTGAGGCAGTCTGTGCATCCAATAACGCCAGTTCAAGGGGGTTGGACATTTTCAGATAATCTAAGGGAAGGTTGAGCATATAATCATAGAAAGTCTCGTCTGTATCAATCTGCAAAATCGCTTGTGCTCCAGTTCTTCTGCACTCCAACACAAAGGCCTTTGCCAAATCAAGATTATGAGGGTATGCATAGATTACAACATTATCCTCTTTCCCTATTCTTAGACAGGTATTGATGACTCGCTTCACAAATGAAGGTACTTCCAACATGGACCGTCCCTCTGACTTTTTTCCTATGAAGCGACCTATTCCACCGTCTGAGTATATAAGAATTGGCTCTGATGAGTTGAAGTGAGAAACACGACAGGTTGATTCCCAACCTCGCAGAATCTAGTCTATTCTGGCAGAACCGATACGAGACGATAAAAGCAGCATATGATTCTGGAGTACAATGGAATACATAATAAGACAGGAGAGTATAACTTCGACTCAAGCGAATCGCAGCCCACAACAGCAATCGAAGCAAGATTAATAGGCATGGACCATATGCCACCGATTTGCTCCGGGCCATCGAAAGCTTTTAGAAGGTTAACGCGTCTACAATTTTGTATCCATTTGGGGGTTTTGAATTGGAAGTCGAAAAATCATCCGAAAAAACGATAAATGAGGTTCAGTATTGGATAAAACGACAGCTGAGAGACCCAATCACAAAAATATTGCTTCCCAAATCCAGTCTGACGGAAATACAGTTAAATACGCTTTTATTAGACCTCATGACGGATTCAATTTCACACAGAAAATTGACCTATAGAGAGAAGGCAACTTTGAGAAGACTGAAAGTCGAGGCCAAGAACGAGGGGAAGAAAACAAAAAGAAAGGTAGTATCAACTGCGGATGGAGTATCACGAGGTGCTTTCAACAGGGTGTTAAGGCAAGCCAGGCGGAACGTGATCCGTTCAGTCTACACCATAATCCTATTAGGGTACCTGGGCATTTTTGAAGAGCCTAAATTGCAGCCATACTTGGTTTTGGCTAAGGAATTGAGAGAATATGTCAAGACCTATGAAGAGGTTTGGAATAAACACCAGAAACGAAAGACGAAGAAAAGTGAAATGGAATTACTGAGAACTTTTCAAGAGCACATCAAGGAGCTGGTGCAGAAACTTGGAGATCCGTTAGCACTAAAAGAAGGAATAGAAACGGATTATGAGGTGTAAACCGCTCCTCTGGTTTGGGGGACAATGGAATACGCAGTCATATATTGTATTTGACTCAGTCTATGTCTCATCTTCTCTCTCGCTTTTCCGGTCTTCACAGAGCCGAGCATTTGATAGGAAATCTCTGCATACAAAGCTAATCGAAATTAGAAAATATATTTAAATACATTGATTTGTATCTTTTTGTGACAAACTATGACAGGAGATCGGATTTCAAGCCCGGATAGAAGACTAGAACGTTTGACTAAGAGCGGGATTTGTCCGGCCGAAAACTCCATGGAATATGCCAAAGAACTCAAAGAACTTGTCGACCAGATTATGGAAAAGAGCAATGTGAAGCTGCAGAGTAGATTCTTTAAGGCTTTGTCGGATATAACTCGGATTAAGATTCTGAAGTTGCTCAGTCTTAGGCGAATGTGTGTTTGTGAGATAATGATTGCTTTAGATTTAACCCAACCTACAGCATCCCATCACTTACGTATTTTGGAGAACGTGGGAATCCTCAAGGATGAACGCAAGGGCAAATGGATTTTTTACAGTATAGCTAATCCAAAAACGGTCAAGGCTGTTGAAGAGATAGAGAACAGCATCTCAGGCGGTTAGAGAGTGTGTTCGTAAACTGTTTCTGCAAATATATCGAAAAACTTAAATATGTAAATATGAAAACTGGACTTCTCTCCAAAAGAAGTTATTACTGATAGGCGGTTGTGGTCAAGATGGGCGACGAGAAAAGACTAGGTATCTTCGAGAAGTACCTGACTTTGTGGATCGCCATATGTATAATTATTGGACTGTTGTTAGGTCGTTTTCTTCCTGCGTTTGGAGAGTATTTAGACTCTTTAAAAATCGGTCAGCTGTCCATTCCTATTGGCATTTGTTTGTTCTTCATGATGTACCCCACAGTGGTTCAAATACGATTTGGAGACGTCATCAAAGCTTCAAAGAATCCAAAACCGCTTCTTCTAACTATAGCTGCAAATTGGGTTATCAATCCGCCTTTAGCAACACTTCTCGCAAACACATTTCTGGCGGGACAATCCGGCTTCATTGCGGGAGTCATCTTACTAGGCATATCACCATGCACAGCGATGGTCATGTGGTGGATTATGCTCGCTCGTGGAGATCTAGGGCAAGGACTTGTGAACACAGCAATCAATGCGCTTCTGATGGTAGTCCTGTATGCTCCATTGGCAGCTTTCTATTTAGGTGTGAGTGCCATTCCTGTGCCATGGGATTTAATTGCCCTGAGTGTCCTGCTATTTATAGCACTTCCAGTAGCGAGTGGGTCGATTTCACGTTGGGCAGTCATCAGACGTAAGGGTCAAGAATGGTTTGACGAAAAGTATGTGCCTGTCTGGGGAAAAATATCGATCATTGCCTTGCTAACTACATTGATCGTCATGTTCTCATTGGAAGGAGAGACTATCATTAATCAGCCTTTGACCGTGGCGTTGATTGCCGCACCATTACTGCTTGGTTATGCAATAATGGTTTCCTTAACCTATGTAGTTTCATGGTTTGCCAACTGGAAGTATGAATCGTCAATAACTAATGCACTCATTGGCTCCAGTAGTCACTTCGAGGTTGCTATTGCTGTAGCAACAACCCTCTTTGGTATTGGCTCAGGTGCAGCACTAGCTACAGTCATAGGTCCTCTTATGGAAGTTCCTATAATGCTCCTCTTAGTAAAGGTAGGTCTGCGGACAAGGCGATATTTCCCCAGGAATAAAATCAGTGAAGAATAGTAATTAGATATCAGTATTAACTCAGAGCCTCAGATCTAAACAGAAGAAACACCGACACATCATAAATTAGCTTATAATGTTTTTTCAAACATCCCGAGGATGCGTTTCTTGGTTTCAGGGTAACCAACTTCAAGGGCTTCACGTATGATAACGGAAGGCTTCGCAAAGGGTTTTGCCATAAAATCTTCGCCGAGAACTTCCACAACCCTATCGATATCCTTCTTTATGTGTTTCGGGATCCAGATTGAGATTTTGATCATTTCTGGTGTTTCAGTGACTCCGGCGGACTCCCCCGTTTCTAGAGATTGTAACTTCGAGCTGTCTCGTTCTCTTACAATACTATCCCATTTACCAGCAATATCTGAAGCTTTCCCTCCATCAACTTTCTTAAATCTGGATGAAAAAATATCTTTGCTTCCCTTTTTCTTCGCCATTTTTATCCCCCGTTATCCTACGTCAGAACACAACGTAATACAAACTAGGATAATGTAATACGTACTATATTAGTCTTTGCATAGCGCTTTCCACAATCTCAGGAGTAATTGATAAATCGCCACCCGGATTTTCAATACGGACGTCGATGCACAAGGCACACAATTTCCTAACGGTTCTTGGATGTCCTTTGCTAAGTTTGTGGATAGTCTCAACAGCTTCTGGGGTGAAAGGATGTATTGCAGTACCACTGATTTCTTTATAGTCCTCACCCTTTGCAAAAGCGATCCACCTAGCTATGAATTCTGCAGTCTCTTTGAAGTCAAAACCCACTAACGGATATTTTATCAGTATTCTATCGACAAGGGGTTCCATAGTAGGGATGGAAAGACGCCGGAAAATTTCGTGCGTTGCCAGAAGGATTATCTTGCAGGCCTTTCGTCCATCATATTCAATGTCGCTAAATTGCTTCAACGTATCAAGGTTTGGTATGCTGAGTTTCTGAGCCTCATCCACAATTACCAGAGTTTGCAGTCCCTTCGTGGCCGAGAGTTCATAAATCTCCTGCAAAATCATAGAGACTACGGCTTCCCTATTATTCCATTTACTTCCGAAGTCTATCTCAAGATCGTCCCCGATTAATCTCAGAAGCTGAAGATCGGTATATCGTCCGGGATCGTCCACAACAATAAACTTGAACTTTCTGCTAATTTCAGGATCTTCTTCTAATTCTGTTACCATTTCACGCCTAAAACAAGATTTACCAATACCTGCATCAGCATAAATGAGGATAATCTGGCTCTTCTCTCCGTTGAGAGCTTGGGCTATTTGAATAATACATTCCTCATTATTATCTACGTACGTTCTCGGATCCGGAAGTTCAACATCAGGAAAGGCAGGCCTCTCCCACCCTAAAATTTCGTAATATTTTGCTCTAGCTACGGCCAGATCCTTTACTCTCCCCACAAACGGTTCTCGCATCTACCTTCCCTCACAACATCGATAATCCGTTGTGTTCTAATGTAATACCTTATCCTATATCGGAATACATGCCATCAGCGCATTTTGCTAAGAGAGGATATACACCTTTCACTTAAAAAACTAGGCGCATCAGACAGTACTAGAAAGATGTGTAAATTAGAAAAAAGATTTCTGTGACGGATTCCCCACTAGATTTCCTACCGCGAAGACTAGGGGGGGGAAGAAAAAAGCATGAGGCTTTCACCAAACGGATGACTTGGCAAGTTGAGTAGGTCATGTAAACACAAACAGGATCTTATGAAGAACCAGAAGATATTCACTTATGTAGCCACAGGGTGTGAAAGAAATTGCATTGTTAGATAGTGCAAGGCAGAATTATAGCTCCATCACAGCTTTCGAAGGTAATCGTTTTGTGTTCGTGGTGCAACTTGGCCGTAAATGCACCAGTTATTGCATCCAGTTCGTGCAACGAAACCCCCATCTCTATCCCGCCGTAACCCAGTTCCTGAAAGGCGTTAATGATTCTTGCTTTGTTACGCAAGGGAAATCCCAGAGCCTTCCTAGCGGAGAGGGGGTGTGTTTCCGTCACATAAATATCATATTCCCTCAAATCCCTAGCCAGCCTTACGCCGCGATATGTTAGGGAACGCATAGCACCAAAAAGAGGAGGAAATAACCTGTAACCACTCTTTATGAGCTTTAAATCCACATCTCTAAATGAGCCATTACTGGGCAAAGAGAGCGGAGCATCAATAGCAACCACTGTTGGTTTTTCGCGAATTGTAGCGTCAAGAATCTCTGAATTTTCATAGACCGACTTTGAAGTAAAGCATTTATCCTCGAGGATTGCCCATCCAGTAGGATTTTTCGGAATTCCTGCCAGATCAATGCCTACAAATCTAAACTTCATCTTGCACAGCTCTTTCATCCTATATTGCATTCTTATATATTACAATATATGACGACATAAGACATCATATTATCAAGTACTGTGCTCGTTAGGCTTTCAGGAGCCACACCATAAAGTTATTTTAGTCAAAAGAATGTTAGGAATTAGGTGTATTAGGTTTACTGTTACAGAAGTGAAAGACTTTGGGTTGTGAAACAGACAAGCTATTGAAAGCAGTGTTGGATGAGGGGTTTCAGATTTCACCTGAAGCACTCAACTCATTAAGCGTCATAGACAATCCAGAGGAACTGATTGCAGGAATAATCGGCAAAATAAAAGGGATGGCCGAAAAGCCACTAGTCATTACCAAGGAGCTAATCGAGCAAGAGGTACCGTTCAGAGAAAGAAGGAAACCGGTTGAGGAGATCAGACCCTTACCAGTCAGCATTACAGGCAGGAGGAAATTCAAACCCATTGCAAAGGAAATTGACCCAGAAATAGAGGTTCTCCGTGATCCAACAGGGAAACTGCACGGAAGGGGAAGGGTAGAGGACTTCATAGATTATTTTAGGGACAGGTACAACCGCCTATACAAACTGTTCCTTCAAAGAGGAGATCTAAACGTCGTACCGATAGCCGACCTTCCCAACTACAAGAATAGGGAGACCGTAAGAATCATTGCAATGGTGACCTCTAAGAGACAGACTAAAACCGGGAAGCTGATGCTAGAAGTGGAAGATTTGCAATCAAGCATCCGGGCCATCGTTCCTATGTTAAACGAGCAGCTTGCGGAAAAGGCAGCCCGCATAATGCTTGATCAAGTGTTATGTATTGAAGGGTTTATGAATGGAAATCTCTTGGTTGCAACAGACATAATGTGGCTAAATACGCCAACACATCATGCACCCAAGAAAGCAAATGTCCCCATATGTGCAGTACTAATATCGGACACACACATAGGCAATCAGACATTTTTAGAAGACGCATTCAACAGATTCATATCATGGATGAGGGGAAAAACAGGAAGCGAAAAGCAAAGGGAAATCGCAGGACAAGTGAAGTATCTACTAATAGCCGGAGATATTGTAGACGGCATCGGCATATATCCAGGTCAAGAGAAGGAGCTCGCGATCAAAGATATCTACGAGCAATACAATGTTTCAGCTGGATTCATAGAACAAATACCGGAGTATGTAGAAATAATAATAATCCCTGGAAACCACGATGCCACAAGACAGGCGTTACCACAACCAGCTATCCCAGAGAAATACTCAAGGCCCCTTCATCAAATATCCAACGTAAGAATGCTGGGCAACCCATCACAGGTCAAATTGCATGGGGTTAATTTTCTACTGTGCCACGGTAGAAGTCTGGACGACGTAGCTGCAACAATTCCTCGTATCAGTATGAATAAGTCTGCAGAAGTGATGAAGGAGCTCCTAATAGGAAGGCACTTGGCACCACAGTTCGGCAACGTGGTACAAATCGCCCCTGAAGAACGGGACTGGCTCGTAATTGAAGATATACCTGATGTATTTCATGCAGGACATGTTCACATAAGTGGGCAACGTAGATACAGAAACGTAACTCTGGTGAATTCTGGGACTTGGCAAAGTCAAACAGACTATCAAAGGAGAAGGGGGATAATCCCAACCCCAGGGAAGGCACACATTTTCAATCTTCAATCTCATCAGTCACTAATAATGAACTTTCTCGAGACCTGTGAATAAAGACAGGCACGTAACAGGCGAGTATATCGTATAAAGTATGACGTTATCCTATGTTGGGAGAATATCAGACGGCGTATGACATTATGCTACATAGTATTACTTTCTCATATGCAGCGTCATCTGACATACTCTGCGACTATCATCCCGTAGTAAGTAGGGTTCGCCCTTGCCAGCACGTTAGATCGGAAATCGGCACCTTCAAGCATACCTTGAAGAATAACAAAACCGACATAGCCACAGCATAACGCGCTCTCCAACTTGAGACTAGCATTTCCAAGAAGAAGGCTTTCATCCATAGTAGATGCCCACTTCTCTATTGTACTATCAAAGGTTTTGGCCGCTTCTGAGAAACCGTAAGGTCCATCACGTGAATGTGTGTGAGCGAGATCAGCACTGATAATCACGACTGCTTTCCTCCTCTGCGACTCGAAAAAGGATTTTAGATACTTCCCTAAAGCCAAAGATTCAGGAACCATCTCTTTTGCTTCACTATATCTTCTCGTCGGCTGAGACATTATTATGTACTTCGTCTCTTTTGACAAGCCTCTTAAGAACCATAGAGGCACCACTTCCCCCCATCGGAGGGGGGCATCAACACTCGCACTAAATGCAGATATTCCGCTCACAAGAGCTCCCCTTTTCCTGAGATACTCCAACAGTCTTCCTGCTTGTTCTTGATCAAATTCCACACAGACTCTATATTCCTTATACTCATTATCCCACTCAGCGCTTCCACTTCCAGCTGAATTCAAATAAATTCCAAAATCTCGAGATAATGCAATACCATGGGGCGAAGTCAGAAAAACCAGGCTCGGTTTAAGGTTAATAATCGTGTTAGAAGCATCGACCATGGCATTGTGAAGTCTTATAGCCTCCTTTTGAACTGCCTTCTTCTTCGGGTCTAATATCATTGAACCGTGTGGAACGATAAAAGCACCAACCATTGGCATATCCAAACCTCCTTACTTCGATCCAGATTGATCTGATGGCAAACACGAATTCAAACGCTGGAGAACCGTAACGGAAAAAGCCGGAGAATCAATCACAGGGTACGTTCGGAATAAAACCTATGCACCTCTTAATTCTATAGTCCGCTTCCAGAGACTCCTTAACCTGAGAGTCTGTAATGCTCAAAGCTACGCGTTTAGTCCTACCATAGCGGCCCTTACTAACGACCTTAACCCCGATTATACCCAACGTGTCAAGTTCATTTATCAAGTCATTGACGCGTCTCTGAGTCAAAGAGTCCATGTGTAGCATCTGTGAAAGATCCAAGTACACCTTGAAAATATTCCGAGTTACTATCTCTGAGCATCCGTGCTTCTCGAGCAAGTAAATACTATACAATACAAGTTTCTGCTGAATCGGAAGTGTAGTTAATGCCTCTAAGATCGTATCGCGATCAATCTCATGCAGGGCACGCCTTACGTAGCTCTCCGTAATCTTTTTAGCCCCCTCTCTCTCACCCAACTCCCCGGCAACACGAAGGAGATCCAAAGCCCTTCTTGCATCTCCGTGTTCTCTAGCTGCTAGAGCAGAACAAAGGTTGACCACACCGAATTCCAACACACCGTTGTAGAATCCCATTTCAGCCCTCTGGCTGAGAATATCCTGAAGTTCTAGGGCACTATATGGGGGAAAGACGATCTCTTCCTCGCTAAGGCTACTCAAAACCCGGGAGTCCAAATAGTCTTTGAATTTAAGGTCATTAGTAATCCCGACGATGCTCACACTCGCTTTCTTAAGCTGAGTATTTATCCTGGTTAAACCATACAAAATATCCGTACCACTTTTCTTCACCAGGATATCAACTTCATCCAGGACTATTATCATCAGTTGTTTCTTGGAATCGAGGTTCTTTTTGAACCTAGAGAAAACAGTATAGGACGACAGACCAGTAGAGGGGATATTCGAGCTAACTTTGTCCGCCAGCTTTGTCAGAGCACGGTAATTAGTATCGACCATGCGACAGTTGACATAGGCGTAGATGGGAGCAGGTACCCCCAGTTTAAGGCTCTTATCTGATAGGCGTTCGAGAACATACTTCGTCACAGCGGTTTTACCCGTTCCAGTCTTACCATAAACAAAAACATTGGAAGGCGTGCCGTCTTTCAGTGCTGAGGCGAGGATGACTCCGACCCTCGTAATCTGTTCCTCTCTGTGAGGGAGTTCCTTTGGAACGAAAGTTGGTCGCATCACATCACGATTCTTGAATACTTTGCCAGAAAGGAACTTCTCGAACGTTTCATCTAGACTTTCACCGTACACCATTAGTAAAGCCCTCCCAGACCCACCAAAAATGAAGTTGAAACTCTTAGTGTATTTTTCATTTTTAAGCGGTTTGCTTCTCACTCATAACGAAACGACACGACGACGAACAAACACAATAACGCCGGACATATATGAATTCACACGCGCCAATAACAATTCCACTGTGCTTCAATCCCCTGCCAATCGCCATGTAATTAATAAGCAGATTCACACTAGGCGCCAGACCATGTGAACCCCAGTGACGGAGTTGACGATTAAAATGCGGTTTTCGTATGATGGCGCTGAAGAAGGGCAAATTTCATTCTGAAGGCCGACTAGGTTGCTTTCATTAGAAAAAGACAAAAGATTCGCTCATTAAATTCCAGCAAAACGTTCACACAATGTGTACATGTGAACATCCGATAAGGCCATAAAGGGGCCATATCCTCAAAAAAGACTTTTTGTCGGAGCTTTGTCGGCCCCCATCGTTCACAGATAAACATAAATAATAAGTTGATAGAGTAGATACAGCAATGTTGGCATGACAGCGCCGGATGGGAGAAAGACGCATTGAAAAAATTCAGGGTAAAGATTGAAGTTATGAACCACAACTCGGAAAAGATAATAGTAACGATAGAGGGGGACCCGTCAAGGGAAATAAGAGATCTATCAGCACAGGTGCAAAATTACATATTCAAGGCAATTGGCCCCACCCCCGAAGCTAAGGAAAAGCAAGACCTCGAAGAATACATCGAACTGGACTCCTTATCAAAGAAACAGAAAATCGAACTTCTATTGATAAAGAATTTTAGAAATGGATCATTTACATCAAGAGACGTTCAGGAGATGTATCTGCAAACATACAAAGAAGACATAGCAATAAATACTATTTCGACTTATTTAGGCCGACTATATAATGAAACGGTACTTTACAGATCTGGCTCAAGAGCCGAACGAAAGTATCGACTGCAGACCGCAATAGCGAAAAGAAAGCTATCGTCACTCATGTCATACGCAAATCTCTCAAAAGAGTGATGAATCATCGTCTACTTTTTTTTGAGGTCGCGCCAATTTAGCTAAGGAAAAGAGAAGGACCCACCGTATTATCAATACTTATATATTCCGCTTCAGTCTCCATATTATACATACCTTCTCAAGAACCAAGAACTGGCGAGGAAGATGTCCAGACCAAAAGGTAAAGAAACAGATGCTGCTTCGGGGGAGCGTGTGTATACCTATACGGTTGGCGGGGAGCACAAGGTTACTGCAAACATCAAGGAGTACTTACTCGAGGTTCTAAAGGACCAAGGCCCCATCACAAGAGAGGAACTCTCGACCCACACTGGCATTCCGAGAACAACGCTTTACGACACTCTCGACAAACTGATCCTTAAGGATAAGGTTTACAAGTTTACACAACCAACAAAAAAGAGAGGAAGACCCAGAGTTTACTACGAAATCGCGAGATAACAAAACCTAGGATTTTGACGGTTTCATTTTTTGGTATTTTTGAAGTAAGGACAGCCACTCACCCACGTAATCTTTTGCAAAAGCAGTCTGCGACGGGTCGACTTTCTGTATATTCTTCCTGACGTTTTTGAGGAATCTTATGTATGATTTGATATCAGCTGGCGCCTCCTTCACCAAAATCGTGATCAACGCGCCAGAGGACGAAGACCTCAAAGCGTTCAGCCAGCCAGCCCAGGCAAGTTTCTTCCACATGGAAACGCGACCCGGATTATCAAGTACACTAGTCAAAAGCGAGATGGCAGTCTTACGATCTCCCGACTTCAGCGCACTTGCCAATTTCTCAACGAAAGACACCAGATCTCACCCACACGACAAAGCATTCTGAGACTCTCTCATAAAAAAGTAGTGACCAATAATTATTAAGCTTACCCAGCCACCCCATGATTTCCGGTGGAAGAAGTAAAAAACAACGACAAGTAATAATAATAATAAATAAAAAATATCCCGCTTCGTATTGGGCGTTCTTATATTTATAGGTTGTAGTGAATGAATCTTAAGCTAAGGCTCAAAATTATCTGAGTTGCGTATCCTCTTGGAATAAAATTCTTCCACAGGAAACGAAGGGGTGTCCATCTTATTAGAACATATGTTCTAATAAATAAATCAAGAGTCAGTCAATTACTCGGAATTTGTGTACGACGATTACATCCGAGTACTTGTCAAAAAACCCATCAAACTCTACTTCGTAATCATCTGACACAAGTATAACACTGTCTGCAACTTTCCTACCATTCCTCATAACCAAAAATCCAAGTTTCTGGTTTTGCTTCAATCCAACCTTCGTGTCCCATTTGTATCTATACCCGTAGAGCTCCTTATTGAATCTAGTTCTTTTCGGATCGTCCTGTTTCCCAGAAATGACGTCATAAGTGTACAATATTCTTGGCATGATTTTTATTAGAACATATGTTCTAATAAAAAACTTTCGCAATTTTGACCGTAAAGATAAAAAGCCGTTCAGGACAAACGTGAATCCAAAAGCGTTGAGCGCCACTCAGAATCAGAGCAGTACTAATTGCAGATGGGAAAGCCTCATGCCAAAAACTTTTCTAGGTCCCCTACTCCTAAACTGGTGCGAAAAGTGTAACCTCCCTATTTTGGAAGCCAAAGTATGTGGTGTGTGCGGGACCTCAACGTTTAAGGTTAGAATTAGCCCGCCGGGAGACGTAAGGCCCGCCCTGAAAGAGGATCTGCGCCGTTTAAGAGAAGTTATCGATGGAAAATACGGAAGGAATGTTGGAAAAAAAGTAATCCCTAATGACAAAATCCTCTTGCTGAATAAAGTCTCTGCGTTGGAGAAGAACGACGAAGTCGTAGTTGATGGGCAGGTTATCGGTAACCTCGTCTTTGACCCTGTGAAAATGGACTGGGACTTCTCGCCCAAGTTGGTCGGGGGCCGGAGAATCTTCCATTGTGGAGGGAAAAAATGGATCAGGGTAGATGTAGGCGCGGTCAATCCGATAATAAATGGCGCAAACGTACTCGCCCCTGGCGTTATTGATTTTGACCCGGATATAGCAGAAGATGATTATGTGATCGTGCTATCCGAAGACTTCAAAGTTATAGCAGTAGGTAGAGCAAAGGTTGATAGCGCCGCGATTCCCGGTCTCAGAAGGGGTATGGTTATAAAATCAAAGGGATGTGGCCCCCCAGACGATCTCAAAATTCTGCCCGGGGGTCAACACTGGAGCGATGTTGCAAAAGCAAATGAAGCGGTGATCGAAAGAAGGGTGAGAACTGCGAAACGCTTCATTAATTCGACTGTAGAAGAATTCAAGTTGCCCGTCGCAGTTGCGTACAGTGGTGGTAAGGACAGTCTATGCACTCTTTTACTGGTTTCTGAAACAATAGAGTCAAACTTCACCGTCTTTTTTGTAGACACAGGTATAGAGTTTCCCGAGACAGTTGAATACGTTTATGATTCAGTCCGAGAACTAGGTCTGACCGATCGTTTTGTATACAAACGGTCGAGAAAGTCGTTTTGGAAAGAGTTACATCGCTTCGGCCCACCTGCTAGAGATTATCGATTCTGTTGTAAGATACTTAAACTATCCAGTGTTGCTGAGCTAGTTCAAAATGAATTTAATGGAAAAGTATTGACGTTTGTTGGACAAAGAAGGTATGAGTCAATAACGAGGTCACGGGAGAGGAGAATATGGACCAATTCATATATCCCCAATCAGATCAATGCAACTCCCATTAAGAACTGGACAAGTCTGCATGTTTGGTTATATCTCTATGCTAAGAAGGTCGCTATAAACCCCCTTTATTTTAGAGGTTATGAGCGAATTGGTTGCATATATTGCCCAGCAGCTAAACTATCTGATATTGAAAATCTGAGAGAAGTACATCCAAATCTGTTTAACAAATGGATGGATTTTCTAATTGCGTGGGGTCACCGATACGGGTTTCCTGACGAATGGGCGACTCGCGGTTTCTGGAGATGGAAAAAACTGAGCGGTGAAAGAATCCGCATGGCCAAGGAGATCGGAATCAACCTGCGGCCCATTCGCCCCCGACTAAGCGATAATATTTCTCTTGATCTTGCTCACGGTTTTAGTCCTTGTTCAGACGGAACCTACTCAATTGAAGGCCGTTTCACCTGCACTGTCAACCTAGAAAAGGTGGCAAATAGGCTTGTGATCTTTGGAGACGTTAACTACAGCCGCACCTTGGGTGCTGTTAGCGTCTCGAGAAATGGTGTTTCTGCCAATATCTTTGCCGATGGCAGTCTAAAAATCCGATTAGCAGATATGGGTGGAAAGAATTTCAAAAAGGCAGCTCAGGAAATCCTCAAATTGCTAACACAGAGCGTAATGTGCTCTGGCTGCGGAATATGTGCTCAGCAATGTCTCAACGATTCAATAGAGTTTGTGGATGGATTTCCATGGATAGACGAGCGGAAGTGCAATCGCTGCAAAAGCTGTCTCGAGCTTTGTCCTGTCCTGCGCTACGGGCTCACGGAACGTGTAGCAAAATCACCCGCCGGTAAAATAAGCAGTCTTAACCTCTGAAAAAAGCTGTAGAAATATATGAAAGAAATAGCTACTAATTGACGAGGTGCAATAATTTGGCAAAAAAATGGTGGGGCTTCATAAAAGACCCTGTATTTGGGTATGTTCACATCAACGATATTGAGAGAAAAGTCATTGATTCTCTGCCTGTTCAGAGGCTTAGAAGAATAAAACAGCTTGCAGGAACCGACTACGTTTATCCTGGTGCAAACCATACTCGTTTTGAACACGCTGTAGGCTCGATGTTTCTGGCTGGCCGGCTTGCGGACAACCTCTCTTCATTGCTACGTCCACAGGATGTGCAAGAGATCAGACTCGCCAGTCTGCTTCATGATGTGGGGCATGGTCCTTTCTCCCACGTTTTTGAGCCCCTATTGATAAAATACATGAATAAAACCCACGAAGATATGACCACCTGGCTTATTCAGGTCTCGGAACTGGGGGATCTACTAAAAGAATTAGGATTTGACATAAAAAAGCTGGGAAGGCTGGCTGTGGGGAAATTAAACGATGTCAAAAGACCATTTCTGGATCAATTCCTACGCAGCGCCGTTGATGTTGATAAAATGGATTTCCTTGTCCGAGACTCTTATCATACTGGAGCCGAATACTCTGTTGATGTTTTTCGTTTGATCTATACTCTTGATGTTTTTGATGGAAATCTAAGCGTAAATCTAACAGCGCTTCATACGCTGGAAGCCTTCATTATCGCGCGTGTTGAGTCCTTCAAAAGCATTTATTTTCATAAGACGGCCCGCGCGGTTCAATTGATGATGGTTCAGGCATTGGAAGCTGCGAAAGACGAATGTGGCTTGATAGCAATCAAAAACCCTGTGGACTATCTCAATCTCGATGACTATACGACATGGACCGCCCTTAAGAATTGTAGCGCATCGAACCCCATCATTTCGGCCTTGGAAAAACGAAAATTGCTGAAGAGTGTGTATGAGCAGATCTTTTACACGCAAGAAGAATTCATTTCTAACGTTTTTGTTAATGAAACCGTAAGGCAAGAGATCGAAAGTGAGATATCCAGAAAAGCAGGAGTTGCGGTCGAAGATGTTTTCATCGATGTACCTCTGGTGGCCTCCGTTCCCTATAGACATTCAATCCAACTTGAACCTATGGAAATCCCCATCTTCATGGAAACCAAGACCGGAAAAAAGATATCAAGACGTCTTAACGATATTTCCAAAATCATAAGTCTTATGAAAGGATTCATGAACATACTCAGAGTTTACACCAAAGAAGAACATCGAGACAAAGTCGCCAAAGCTGCATTGGAAACGCTAGGTGAGCCCCCCCACTCTGCGAAGATATCTTTATAGCAAATCTCAGTCATGTTTTTCTTTGATAATCACTGTTCCTTTCTCACCATCAACATATACCAGGTCGTCATTTTCGATATTCTTTACGGGGTCTCTGTTCAACATATCAACGAGGGGGATTCCCGCCAATATACAGCCTGCAGCGATAATTCCCTCCGTTTCTGTGTTAATCATTGCCAGCGGGGCTGTTCTTTTTTTGCTCATCTGATATATTGTGTATGCTCCAACGGTACTGCCCTTCCCGGACGGGAACACCAGAATTCTGCCCTTCACACATTTTCCCTCTAGCTCATGATTCTTCTCAATAACGATTCCTGTACTTGGATCGACTCCGCCGTAAAATGAAATGGACTCTCTAGATACCAAAGCCCTTCCTTCTGTGGCTCCTTCAGATATCCCCCTGCCCCTTAAGACCTTTTCATTCATCGAATCACCCCAAGCAAGTCCACCTACTGCCGTTGAGATATTCGGTAACCTTCTTGGATGTCTATCTTCTGCCCCTATGTTAATAATGATAGACATTCATCCAGAGATCCAAGCAAGACCGGTATTTTGCATGTTGATGGTACGTAATGCGCAGCTTTGCTCGAATTTGTGGCCAACCCATTGAACCCCATTCTTTCAAGAGGTGCAACAACCATACATGTATCCGCAACAACAAGCCCTCCTGCCCTCTCAATCCTCCTTGCGTGACCAGTGCGTTCGGCAAGTGACTTAATTGAGGCAGACGTGCATATCCACAGTGTTTTGTCCCCCCTAATCTTTTTTCCCGATAGGGTTTCCGCAATATATTTAATCTCGTTCAAATTGCAGTGTGGGCATCCTATAGTAACGATATCCACATCCTCCCTCTTTGCTGTGGACAGCTTGTCAACGACATTTCTTATGTCGTTTTTCTCAATTTCTATCTTTTCCAGCTTTCTACATTCGCCTTCTCTAGGAGCCTCTGGTGTGATACCTTTGATGTGATACATCGCTATTGCTCCAGATGCCGCTCCCCCCGCACCGAGCGCTTTCAACTCCTCTACTGAAGGTGAAGCGAGCCCACTGATAACAGGAATTGCGTTTCTTAGCACTTTACCCATATGGTATCCTAGGCAACTATGCTCCAAAACACCTCTCAGCTCTGTCTTCACTTCGACGAGGTGAGTTCCACGTCGATTTTCAGGATGATGATACCCAAATAGCGGGGTTCTAGCCGTCAGTGAGGCAGCAAGAGATGTAGGCCCACTTTCACGGTTTGTCTTTGCGCCGATAATTGAGTTTGCAAAAGAAACTGCAGATGATTCTGCCCAGGCGACATGTTCTCCAAATAGGGGCATATTTCCAGAAATGTAAGGAGTACAACTGCACAGGGGAACTGCACCGAGTCGCTGAAGAGTCCGGACTATTCTCCATTGCTTCTTGGCGAAATCATTAGGGATACCCATTGCTTTCCATCGATTCAGATCCATACCTGCTGGATTCAATGTTGCAAGTGTTCTTATTGATCCACCCGCTGTCAACATATCTTCAATAAACTCTAATCCTGCATCGCCAATGTTCTTAAACGAGATTCCGGATATTTGACTGCTCCGTATCTTGATTAGCTTTTCTGCACCAAACACTTCCCCAAGCTTAACCAGCAGCTTCATAGCTCTCTGGATTGCAGAACCTTCTTCTCCCTCGATCATTCGTTCTTCTTCTTTGGTCAGGAACAAAATTCACTCCTCTACAAGTCCTCTTGACCAGGTATTCTGGCTTTTCTAAACTTCTCTTTCGGCAAATCCAAAGGATGTGTAGCATCAATTCCGACTTTTGTGGTAAGTGCTCTTTCCTGATCTCCCATCGGGTCAAGACTAGATCCCCGTATGTTCGGTATGATTAGAATATCCTTATCTCCCAGCACTCGTGTAGCAATGGCCCATTCAACCTCGTTCATGTCATATGGATCTATATCCTCGTCGACGACCACCGCATGTTTCAATGAGCCATGAGCCGAAAATGCAGCCAGCAATACGTTTTTTCCGTCACCCTCTGTCTGCTTTTTGATTGCCACTACCGCATGAAGCCAACCAGAACCGCCGAGCGTAAGGTTTACCCCTCTTACATCAGGGACAACGTTTCTAGCTTGCTCCCATATCTTTACTTCCCTGAAGAACCCCATTAGCAGCTTATGTTCTGACCCTGCTGATAGAAGAGCAGAATAGATCGGGTTCTTTCGATGAAGTATGTTTGTTATTTCTATTACGGGCTGCTTTCTCACAATATCGTATGTTCCTGTTATATCGACAAATGGCCCTTCATCCACTTCTTTATCAGGTAATATCCGCCCCTCAAGGACGATTTCTGCCTCCGCTGGAACCGTAATATTTACCGTATTGCACCTTGTCGTTTGCAGCTCCCCTTTGAATAGTGTATTTGCGACTTGCATTTCATCTACTCCTAGCGGAACAGGAGCGCAAGAGGCCAACATAACCACCGGATGAAGTCCTATTGCTATGGCTATGTCTAGTGGAGCTTTTTTCTCCTTGGCTTTTCTATGAATCGCGAACAGCTGCCTTGGTACGATACGAATCGCCAAACGATCCTTATCCATTACCATTAGTCTATGTATGGATGCATTTTGCATACCCGTCTCTGGATCACGCGCAAAGACCACACCTGCCGTTATGTACGGCGATTTGTCTTCAGCATAGTGCGTCAAGATCGGAAACTTCGTCAAATCTGGTTCTTCTTCTACTTCCTTTACGGGCGCGTTAGCAGCCTCATTAGGCTCTGAGGGCTGTTTCATAGCTTTTACAAGTGTTGGATAGATGTCCTTCCTTTGTACATTGAGGGCTTTGCCGAGCCTTTCACGTGTTCCACAGATACCTGCTGCAATCTTGATCGTCGAGTTTTTGACATTTTCAAAAAAAAGGGCCGGTCCATTATCGTATTTCTTCATTAATGCTGCTATTTGATATACTGGGGAAACTTCTTCTTCTATAATAAGAATGTCATCTTCCTTCTTTAACTGCTCAATAAATCCACGTAGACTACTCATAGGTTCATCTCCCCTTCCATCTCGCAAACAAATCATGCTTTATGCCTATTTGGTCCAGAATCTTGCCTATAACGAAATCCGTTAGTTCGTCTATATTTTTGGGCTTATGATAAAACGCCGGCATTGCAGGCAGGATGATCGCTCCTGATCGCTTTGCACGTAACATATTCTCCAAGTGTATCATGCTAAGTGGCGTTTCTCGAGGAACCAAGATTAATTTTCGACCTTCTTTTAAGACACAGTCTGCAGCTCTCGTAATTAAATTTGAGGAAAAGCCATTTGCGATTGCAGAAAGCGTTTTCATGCTACACGGAATAATAACCATCGCATCAACTAAGAATGTTCCACTGGCAAGTTCTGTGAAAAACTCATCAGTTTTGTATGATTTCGATGCGAGTTTCTCTATTTCTTCTTTTTTCTGTTCGACTTCCCAGCTAATTATTTCTTTGGCAATTTCTGAAATAATTAAAGCTGTCTCAATATTCTCATCGCGAAGCACCTCTAGCAAACGAATACCATATATCACCCCTGAGGCGCCGGTAATTGCCACTATTATTTTCATGGAATCGCCTTAATAGAGGTTTCAGCTGTTGGAAATTAGGTAAATATGTCTTTCATACTTGTATAAAAACAGTGCAAACAGAATAATAGTAAAGTTGGAGACAGAAGTTTCTATATAAACATTATGATGGAAACACATTTTCAATACGTTTTATGCCGATTATTGATGGGATCCTCAAGGATATCTAAAGAAACAATTGTGAAGCTAACGAGAGGTCTTACAAACCGCTTGTTTCAATTACTTCCTCATGAAGTTCTGATTTTGTCGAGTATTCTTTTCAAGAGTTTATATACTCTTGCTGAATCTTCTTCTGCTTTCTTCAAACTGATGATAACAACTGCAATTCTATTCATCTCGTGTGCAGTTCTCTCTGCCATACTCTTTGCAAAGATCTCGTTCCTTGTCCCGAATACCGGAAATGTTACTGCAGCCGTCTTCTTTTCCTCGATGCTTAACGGTACGCCTATAGCTATGGTTCCAACTCTATACTCACCATCAGATATCGCGACGATTATTCCATTTTCTAGATTTATCGCCAGCGCTGACAAGTGTTCCTGCTTCTCTTCCAATACGTTTTTAGACAATGCAATCTACTCTCCTATCTTCCCATTTGCTTAGTTTTTATGTCCTTTTCAAGATTTTGTTAAGAATTCGTGGTATATCAGAATATCTCTGAAGCTGATAATATCTGCCTCCTCCCAGCTTTGATAGTCTCTCACACATCTTTTTGCCGATTGACTCCTTTGTAGGCAGCCCAATAACGTGTAAAACCGGAAAAGCTGCTGCGAAATTCTCTGGGGGTTCTCCAAAGTTGTGAAAACCGTCGGTTATAAGTATCCCCCATTTCCTTCTGTGCTTGATTTTTGACAACTCGCAGAGACCTTTTTCCAATGCATCGGAAATGTTGGTGTAACCTGCCACTTCGGAATCCAGTATTGAATCTATAAGACGTAGCGTGGGCACTTTCCTATCGATAGGTTTCAGCACTGTGCCACGAGTGTTGAAAAGAATGACTCCGTAGTCGTCATTTCGCATATGATAAGCCGTAACTGCTGTCACCAACGCCGCATTTATTATTCTCCTATCGGACATGCTACCACTTGTATCCAGCATCAATACGCCTGTTTTCCTGGATTCTTTGCGTTCCAATCCAACGATATCGTCATAAGTAAGATATCTCTTTTCTAAATAATTCTCTAGTGTTTCTTCCATATCAAAATCTGCCATCCACGGCGTGTACCTGATTCTCTTTATCATTTCTCCTCTAATGCCTCTCCCACTCACCCTAAGAGATGCTTTTAGAATCGATACTCTGGCTAATCGTCTAAAAACGCCCCTGTATCTTGATGAGAGTTTTCCCCTGACGAGAAAATACAATTCTGGCACTCTTGCGGAGTTTTCACTAATCTTTTGGCGCGTCAATTGTATGCCCTCATTTGCGGAGATAGCATCTGCGACTGCTAGCGGATTTATGCCTGCCAAATTTACTAGGGCAGACAGATTCTCATATTTAATTGCCAGTTTGGACAGATGAACGAGTGAAGCATAGTCTAGTTTTTGCGCCAGCCTTTTGTAGATTTTAGGCGATTTCCCCTTGATTCTAATCTCTGCCTCAAGCAATTTTTCATCGGAGATTTTGCCAGATAATACAACCGGTGCTTCCTCAATTGCGTCATCGGAGGATTTTTCCCCCTCGATTAAGGAAAATCTCGGAGCGATTGCATTACTATGTCGCGTATGACATCCTCAAGTGACCTTTCGGCGCTATCTTCCAGCTCTATCTTCATTGCTAAGGCAGAGGTCGCAGCTTCTATCCATGCCCCCTCGTCGTTGTTATCATAGTAGTTCATTATGCCTGCTATGTCTATGGCTGCTCGGACAGAGGCTCCTCGTCTAATATCGGGGTGTTTTCGTGTGGTTCTTGTGATCTTCACAGCTCTACGAATCAATTCTCGGTCGGAGTTATTAGACCGCAGTTCTGTAATCTTACATTCGTCCTCTTCAGATTGATAATTCAATTTTATCCAAACAAAGCGGTCTTTCAATGCTTCTCCAAGTGTAGTCACCCCTACGTGTTCTTCCGGGTTCTGAGTCGCGATTATATAAAAACCGGGCTTTGCATGCAGAACCCCGAGCTTAGGGATGGTTATTTTCCCCTCATCCATCGCAGGTAATAAGACATTCTGTGTACCCTCTGGAAGTCGATTTAATTCATTCAGAAGTAAAACTCCCCCTTCCTTCATGGCCTTGGTTAAAGGTCCAGATAAGAAAGACTCCCAGTTGTATCCATCTTTTATGACGAGGGGTGGGTCGAAAACTCCGACCATCTTATTCTCATTAAACCTCTCGTCCCCATCTACCCTGAAAAACCCCTGATCGAAATACCTGGCGATGGCCTCAGCCAAAACCGTTTTACCTACGCCCACCTCGCCTTCTAACAGAAGATGCTTTCCTGCCAATCTTGAGCTAATCGCCCGTCCAAGCTCGCTGCTTCGTCCGATGATATTAAATCTTTTTTGTATTTCTATTATGCTCTCTTCTATGTTCTTATTCATCTCGCTAGACCACCGATTAGGCTTTTCAAATTCATCTCCCTCTCTTCCGCTTACTCGCTGTCGACAGTTCCCTCCGTGCCATCTCAATGTTGGTAGTTTCTTGCACTTCAGTCTTCAAATTCTTTATTGTGATTTCTCCCCTCTCCATTTCTCGCTTGCCCACTATAATCGCATAATCGTAATTACTGCTTGAAGCAAAGGAAAGACTTTTCTTGAGGGTTCTATGCATCAGCTCCAATTCACACGGTATATTCCGTCTTCTTAGCTCCTGTGCAACTCTTGCTGCGTATGAATAGAGGTCTTCAGATGCCGCCACTACGAGTATCCTATTCATCCTCCAGAGGTCGGTAAATAGCTCTTCTTTTTCCATTGCCAGAGCTATTCTATCTAACCCAGGAGAGAAACCTACCGCCGGAGTCGGGGTTCCTCCAAAAAGTTCTACAAGCTTATCGTACCTACCCCCACCCCCAATTGCTATCGGTAGTTTCCTGTTAAATATCTCAAAGATCATTCCAGTATAGTATTCGAGTCCCCTGGCTAGACTGAGATCCAATTGTATTCTCTCTGTTATTCCCTGTGCCTTCGCTATTTCAACTATCTGATCCAGATTCCTCATAGCTCCTTTCGCTTTGGAATAACCTTCGACAATTCTGCGGGCATCCTCAACCCCTTTTTCAAGATCTTCGACTTTAATTTCCAGCAAGCGCCTTATTGCTTCCAGGCATTTTTCTGATGCACCACGGTTGCTCAATAACCGGAACACTTCTGTCGTTTTGCCTGAATCAATCATTCCCAGTATTTCGTCCTGATACCCTTCTTCAACACCTTCTTGTTCTAGGATACTGCGAATAATACCGACATGTCCTAATCGCAGTTCAAACTGTCCAAAACCAAGTGATGTCATCATATCATAAGCTATGGCTAATATCTCGGCATCGGCTTCTGGATTTGGTGAACCAAAGATCTCGAAACCTCCCTGCCAGAATTCTCGATAACGACCCATCTGAGGTTCATCGTATCTGAAGCACTGTCCTATGTAGCCCAGCTTAACCGGCTTTGGCACCGCTTTCATTAAAGAATCGATAAACAACCTCGTAACAGAAGGAGTCATCTCCGGTCTCAGTGCGACGGTTCTTCCACCCTTGTCCTCAAAAACGTACATTCTTTTTCTAATATCCTCTCCAGCTTTCATTGCTAATAATTCAAAATTCTCCACTATTGGCATCGAGACTTCACCGTAACCGTATTTTTCGAAGAGGTCTCTAACAACATCAATTACACGATCTAGCTTTGCTTTGTCTTCCGGCAAGAAGTCTCTCATTCCACGAACAGTCTTTATTATCTTGGGCAAGGGATTTCGCCTGCTCATTCGTTGTGACAAATCTAACCAACAGCTGGTTTTTTAACTTATAGATTCATCACGATTATTTCTAAGACCCTTTGCGTCCCTTTATCCAACGCTAAAGGTTGACTTGCGCTGCAAAATAATATGTCGTTTCTCCTTGTCTATCTACAACACCGAGAACGAGCCTTTTCCTAGAACTTGTTGCCGCTTTTATTATCTTCTCCAGGCTTGACAATTCTAAAGGTACTCCTTCAACCACAACATGTATGAGGTATTTCGCCACGTCTTCATTCAAAACCGCTCCTCTTTCATAAACCCGAAAATCAACTCCGCTCCCATACCCAAGACGTACTATGTATCCTCTGCTTCGCAGATCCCGATACACAAGATATTTCGTCCATATCCTTGGGTCCACTTCTAATGTGCTTTTTAGGATACCCTGGAAGTCAAGCTCCTGTTTATTCTCATCAAAAACTCTAAGCCTTCTCCGTTCCATAAGCAGTAGAGCCTCTACTATTTCAAGATTCAGCTTGTCCTCCTCCAGGATGCTTCCATAATAGCCAGCCTCATAAGTTGATGTTGCCTTTTCACCACTCACAATTACGCTATTGTCAACTAATACGCCTTCAACGATCTCTTCCTCTTCCAACTTTTTCCCCGCCTGAAGGTCTTGTTTCATCTTTGGAACCACAAAGTTTATTCGCTTTTCACGGTTTCTGTAGAGATACCGTATTCTTTATTCTTTCGGTAGGGGTCATGATTCATGTTGGTGGAAGAACTCACCGTAGGACTCTCGGGTGCAAAACGAATCGTCATTTTGGGCGTTGGAAGCGAATTAAGACGTGATGATGGCGTAGGTCTGGAAATCATAAGACGACTAAAGAACAATGTTCCTGATTCTGTTAAGCTAATTGAGTGTGGTACCGTGCCAGAAAGCTTCGTTGATCCCGTAAGCAAGTGGAGACCTACCCACATCCTAATCATAGATTCAGCGGAAATGGGAAAGCCTCCAGGGACTGCTGAATTGATAAAAGCCGAAAATATCGGCGGCATAACTTTTTCCACTCACCATAT
>JBHLPL010000146.1:0-3062 GCA_048939465.1 Promethearchaeota archaeon
TTGTCTGTGGCGATGCCTTGGAATTCTTACGATCACTTGCTCCTTCCATTGCTGATGTGCTATTTCTTGATCCCCCTTTTAATCTCCGCAAGAAATACAGCCAAAATTTTCCTAGCTTGGATCGGCGTTCCGAACATGAGTACATTGATTGGATCAGAGAAATTTTGAGCGAATCTATTCGGGTGCTAGGTCATGGCGGAACGTTATACCTCTATCATATTCCGCAGTGGGCAATGCGACTCGGTAATTTTCTTGATTCGAGCCTAAGTTTTCGGCATTGGATTGCTATTTCAATGAAGAATACCTTCGCAAGGGGAGCACGCCTTTACCCGGCGCATTATGCACTCCTCATGTTCACCAAGGGAAAGCCTAATATACTTAATCGGCCAAAATTAGAACCCCAAAAATGTCGACATTGTGGCCAATACATCAAAGACTATGGCGGTTATAGATCGATTATCGAACAAAAAGGTCTTAACCTAACGGATTTCTGGGATGATATTAGCCCGGTTCGGCATCCGAACAGAAAGCACAGGAGGGCAAACGAACTACCCCCTCTTATTTTCAAACGTATTATTGAGATAAGTGGGAGTTTAAATGGAATATATGTGGACCCCTTTGCTGGCAGTGGTTCGGGTGTTATTGAAGCTGCGACTGCTGGAATGCAGTTCATTTGCAGTGACCTTATCGAGGATAACTGCTCAATAATTGAGAGCCGAGTTGAAAACCTACGTAAAGAAAAGAGATACAAAAAATGACAGAAATCAAAGCTTACGCTATTCCGAGAAAGCGCTTTTTCGTGGAGATGTTCATACGTGACATATCCCTCAAGGATTGTCTTCTTGATCTTATAGACAATTCGATTGATGGGCTGATTCGTTCTAGGAACATAGACCTTGGAGAAGCTTTACTGAAAAACAATTCTGCAACAAGAAGCGATAACCGTCTACCAGAAATCATCGTCACGTTTTCCTCAAGGAGGGTTTCAGTGCGGGACAATTGCGGTGGCATCTCCTTTGAAGAAGCTCAGCAAGAAATGTTTAATCTTGGACACTCTGTCGAATATTATGACAAGAAAAGTGAAAGAGGCCTAGGTGTCTACGGCGTTGGATTAAAGCGTGCCCTATTCAAAATTGGCCGCTCATTTGAAGTGGTTTCAAAAACGACTAAAGAGGGGTTCCGAGTTATCGAAGATGACTTAGAGGACTGGGTAAGAAGAGATAAATCATTAGATGATTGGTCGTTCCCGATGGAGAAGGTTGAAAAATCAAGATCATTAGAGTCTGCAGGAACAACGGTCGTTGTTACTAATATTAGAAATGCCGTTAAGAACCTTCTGGACGATGATTCATTTTATGATGAACTTTATAGAGATGTAGCTCGCGTATACACATTCTTTCTTGAACGGTTTGTGAGAGTAAAAATAAATGAGAGATATGTCGCGCCAATCGAAGTACCAATTGGAACTTCTGATGAAGTGCTTCCGGCTGTTGAGCAAATGGAGATTCAGAATGTCAAAATCACGCTATTGGCCGGTTTAGCAGCACGAGATCAAAAGGGTCGATGGGTTGCGGCTCAAGCTGGGTGGTACATAGCCTGTAATGGTCGCATGGTTACGACTGCGGACCACACTTCGATTACTGGGTGGGGAAGCGGTGTAATGCCCAATTTTGTCCCTAAGTATCGGGGTTTTGTTGGACTTGCTCTGTTTGAATCCAGAGACCCTCTATTACTCCCTTGGACAACCACAAAACGTAATCTTGACCATGAATCCTCAATTTACCAAATTGTAAAGGTTAGGATGGGCGCTATGGCGCGCAGTATTCTGACTTTTCTCGACAGCATGTATGTGGGTGAAGAGCAAGAACATGATTATGAAAGAGAAGTCGCTGATAGGGTAAAACAAGCCGAAGTCTTACAGATAAGACAAATGGAAAATCGCAGTTTCGAATTTGCGAAACAGAGACCTGTAAAGACTACTACAGTCGTACAATACAATGTTAATAAAAAAGATATACAGCTTGTTCGAAAGCATCTTGGTCGCCCATCTTGGTCAAACAGTAAAGTTGGGAAGTTCACATTTGACTCTTACATGGCGTTAAAGAGGCTTAAATGACTCGTGTAAGCCGTAGCTATTTGAGAGTACAATACGACCTACGACCTGCCAAGCAAGTGGAAAGGAGAATATTTATCGAGAGCTTCCAATTGCTAGCTGAGGTCGGTTTTCCAATCAGAGATTATCAATATACTGGCATGGGATCGATCCACTTTGTCGACTTCGCTATGTTTCACAAGTTCCTCGGCATAAATCGTCTGCTAAGTGTAGAGATTGAATCCGACATTGATCAACGTCTGAAATTTAATACACCTTATGCAGGGTGCGTTAAAGTTGTTTCAGGTCAAAAGATTGGAGAATATATCCCTCAACTATCTAATGACTGTAAGCATGTTCTATGGTTAGACTATGACAATTTACTATCGAACGAAATGCTTAGAGACGTTTCTCAAGCTATCACAATGCTCCCTGATTCTTCCATCCTTCTAGTAACGGTGGATACTGAACCTCCCAGATATGAAGATGGCGAACGTGAAGGCGAGAAAATGGGTGCAAATGATACAAGGAGATATTTTGAGGAAGTAGCCGAGGGTTTTGCTGATTATTTGACAGATACATGGGTGGATGATGATTTTGAGTGGGATAAACTTCCTGATATCAATGCACAACTACTAATAAAGTCCATTACCGAAGGTCTTAAGGGAAGGTCTGAGCCGTGCTTCGTCCCCCTGTTTCATTTTCTTTACTCGGATGGACACCGAATGCTGACAATAGGAGGGATGGTAGGAACGAAGAAGGATCGTAGAAAAATTATGAAGAGCCGTCTAGCTCACATGGATTATGTTCGTTTGAGGTTTGAAGAAAAGCCATTTTGGATAAGGGTTCCCAAGATCACGAGGAAAGAAAGGCTTTATCTGGATTCAAATATGCCATCAGATCCGGGTTGGAAGCCCAAAGAGTTCGAGATGTCAGACGAGGATTTAGAGAATTATCGGAGTATATATAG
>JBHLPL010000072.1:0-9652 GCA_048939465.1 Promethearchaeota archaeon
CTCCCCATTCAGGAATAAGCTTCTGGACTGTAATCATACTAACGGTTTGTTGAATATATATTAGTTATGCATTAAATATCTATTGCGCTTTTTCATGAACATTCTTGGTATCTGAATGACATACATCCTGTCTTCCCTCTTTCAAAAACATAAATACCAGATTAAACAGAACACGTTGTAAGTTTATTGACAGGATCCTACTGTGAGCACGCACTGACTCTCCGAAAAGGTTGACAACATAACCGACTGGGGTAACCCTATTCAACCGAGACCTTTGTTATGTGTCCCCGTACGGGACCACAAAAGAGCTGGATGAGGGATTTATGAAGAAAGGCACAGAAAAGGAGAAGAAAGGCAAAGGTTTGGACGAGAAATCCATCCGTAGCATGTTTCTCGATCTATCAACAATTCTTGTGGGAGTAGCCATAGGATTTAGCGTGGTCTTCGCAACAGATCTGGGAATAGGGGGAATAATTAACTTCCTCCTCGTGGGAATATTAATACTTTTCTTCTGGTGGGACTATCTCACTCATCGGCTGAAGTATATCCGCCCTGCTATGCCATTTCCGATAGTAGATGTTGTTATTTTGCTTGTTATCTCGCTCTTTCCCTGCGTCATATACAGCATTACTTGGTTCCAGTGGCCTTCCTACACTATACTTATAGTTTTAGGATCACTTTTCATGGTCTGGAGCGTTTGGTGGCACCATACCCTTAAGGAATTCTCAAAGGAAATCGTGGAACGCGGGGAAGAGAGAGAGTCCAGGTTTCAAAGACAGCTTTCCACCGAGGTTGCCATCATCTACTTTGTCGGAACGATCATAAGCGCCCTTTATCCCCTGCGCGTTTCAAGCAGCTTCATCATGTCGATTTTTGACATTCTGTCTATTTCATTGTCTCTCATTTGGGTAGGAATAAGAAATAAGATCTTCTCCCGTCATGATGAATTATCTATTCCAGAAGATGAGTGAGGTATTACTCCCCATTCAGCAACGGGAAAAGGTCAAGGCAAGAACCAGCTGCAGCACACACCAACGTGTTTTTGATTACTATTCGCTGGTTGGAATTGGTTTAAGTCCCTATCTCATTTTCTGTTCTTCTGATAATTGCGTTCGAGCGATCTTCGATTCCGAGGGGACCAAAAATGAAGAGGAAAAATAGGGGAGGAGAAAGGAAGTGTTCTTTTGCTGTTTTATTTATGATTTTAATAGTTTTCTGGTGAACTACTCCATCCTTTTGGACGAAGCTTCCTGCTTCATCCGTTCCCCAACGGGACACGTCTTACAGGCTCTACGGGCAGTTCCTGCCCTGAAACCTTATTCTCGCGAACTGGTGAGTGTTACCTCAACTCAATTCTACATGTTTGTCGTGAGAGCGAGTATTTAAACTCCTCGCAATTCATCTCCACCCTTTCCGATGGAGTCTTCTTGCGGAGAGGAAGGTAAAGTTATTCCAAGAAGAATCATGAAACATATCGAGAATAGGCGATCGTTCCATCCCTCTTGTTTTAAGCATTTTCATGTTCAGCTAGTAATCACGGGAGAACTGAACCTTACCTAGGTCGGTTCGGCTATTTTGAAAATTGGGCGAATACTATTTTGAGAGGTCTCTTTTTCTTCCTTCTGCTCAAGGAAGAATTTAGGAAAAAAGCCTTATTTACAAGAAACAAGATAATAGGCGAGGCACTGTAGGCAAAATCTTTGTGGACGGGAGAGTTCTTGATAGAGGAGGAGGAATTTGTTGGAGTATACACACAATGCTGGATCGACTGCGCGTCCTCCATTCGAGAAGAGCTGGGAGTTTGAAGCTGGCGGAAGTATTGAACCCTCATGGATGGGGTTATTTCTAGCGCACGGCATGGTCCTCTTTGGAAGAAAAGATAATTGCATTTCCGCACTTGAAGTAGTCTCTGGGAAAGAGAGATGGAAGTTCAAAATGGGGAGAAAAATCAAATTTCCTCTTGTAGTATCAGACGGTCTCATTTATGCTGCAAGCGATGACAAGAACGTTTATGCTATTGAAGCCAACACGGGTGAAAAGCGATGGCAGTTTTCCACAGGCAAGGATGTTGCACACCGTCCTGTTATGGCTAACGGACTTGTCTATGTTGTAACTAAGGACAAGAGACTACATGCCCTAGATTCTCAAACAGGGCAAGCACGCTGGCAGTTCTCCACCGGTAAGGACATATCACCTCCTGGAGTTGGAGAGGGACTGTTATGTTTTGGGAGTGAAGATCAGAGAGTCTATGCGCTTGATGCTAAGAGCGGTGCAAAGAAATGGGACTCAAAAACAGGACATAAGAGGCATTCCCTCCCGGTGTTTGTGAAAGACAAGATGTTGATCTCGGGAGATAAGGATCTTTATGCCTTCAGTACCAATAGCGGGGCGACATTATGGGTGGCCAAAAACACTTCTCACGGAGCGGGACGGACGCCGATCACTGCCGATGGGTTTGCCATATGCCATAGGGATTTTACCGTTCTAAGTCTCGCTGACGGGACCGTGTTGGAAAAACTTGCACCTGGAGAGACGGCGCGTGAAATCGCTGTACGTGATGGAATCATCTATATCAGCTCGTTGGGCGTACTGTATGCCGGTAACTTAGCAACAAGAGAAGCGATATGGTATGCACCTATTGATCCTGGATCTGTTCTTGGCATGTATTTTGCTCTGAATAAAGACTTTGCATTTGTCGTATCTGATACTGGATTTGGTCTGCTTTCTGTCATCAGCATCACGAGACCGATGAAAAGGTGGGAGTTTGATAATTTATCTAAGGCCGTGTTTGATCATGTTTCCCCTCCCATAGTAACAGGCGATATGATCATCGTAAGTCGCGGGAAGAAGGTTATCGCCTTCAAAAGCGTAAAAGATCCATCCTCTCAACTCCTCCTTGAAATAGGTGATGAGATTGCTTCATCTCCAAAATATGCTGCAACAGTACTGTTTCCTGGAAAACCGGCGTTGCTTCGTCAAGAGAGAAAAACCGCTTGGCCGGAGTATTGCTGTCTGTGCTATGGTCCTGTGGAGAAACGTATGAAGCTTAGTGAGAGTCAAGGCAGGAAAGAATTGTTCGTAGAAGGGGTACCCTACTGTAAGAACTGTTTTGAAAAGATAAAGAAAGGAACTTTCAGAAAAGCGCAGGAAAAGCCTGGAGTTGAAATAACTAGGGTCTCTCCGCCTACGCTCACCTTCAGGAACGAAAAGTACTGGGCTAAGTTCATGGAAGTCAATGGTTTAAGATAGCATAATTTTCAGTGATCAAAGTCCAAGTTGAGATGTCAATGAGGTTCCTTTCGAGATAAACTTATAATTCCTCGCTTAGAATCTGATGCCCATGGAGGAAAAATACTCAAGATTAAAGCAAATTGTTGAAAAGGAGCTAATGGAAGCTAGTCCTGCTCACGATATGAATCACGTTATGAGAGTTTACTATTTGTGCATACACTTAGCAAAATACGAGTCCAACCTCGATCTAGATGTTTTAAAAACAGCAGCCTTGCTCCACGATATTGCAAGGGTTAAAGAAAGCCAAGAAGTCGATCACGCGGTTCTTGGTGCCGCGATGAGTGAGAAGATCTTGAAGGGACTAGGGTACCCGGAGGAAAAGATAGAACGTGTCAAGCACTGTGTTGCTGCTCATAGATTTAGGGGTGAAATTAGACCGAAAACAATAGAGGCAAAAATACTGTTCGATGCTGATAAATTGGATGTTCTCGGTGCTATCGGAGTCGCTAGAGCCTTCATAATAGCGGGGGAGGCTGGCGAGAAGATTTACTCAGATCTTCCCGTAGATCAATATGTCAGAGTGAATCTTGTTGGCGGAAACCCCAACGGAAGAATAAAAGATCTGTCAAAACACGCTCCGAACCTTGAATTTGAAACGAAATTTAAGCATATTCCTGATATATTACATACTCAAAAAGCAAAAGAAATTGGCAGACAAAGATTGGAATATATGAAGCGGTTTTTTGAAACGTTGAGAAGAGAAATCCACGGGGCAGAGAAATACTCCAGTAACTAGATGAGGCTCGCCCTTCAGTCTTTGGGCTCAGATAGATAGAGGCTAGTGACTACGCTACGGACGTAATCATCGCACTGGGAAAAGGCAAAAGATTTGTAGAGAAAAAGCAAATATCCTCTTTTCTTCTTCTTTTTCTTTTAAGAAGAAAAGCGTTATGATCTGACTAGCCTAATCGCATTATTGGAGGCATTCTCTCAGGATAGTGACCCGTTTCCTTGAGAAGTCTGCTTGTCCTCGGGTATTTGGATAAATCTGCGTATGGGATGAAATGCGAGTTCATAAGTTCGTTTTGAAAATTAGGATCGTTCCCAAGTTCCACATACCTTGTCTCTTTTGATATCTTCTCAGCAGTTCTTCTTACTACTCTGGAGGCCAGTGCCATTCTTGCTCCTGTTCCTGCAGCATTTCCAACAATCTTCACCTTCTTTAGTGAAATCTCAGGGTACATGCCAATTATCCTCGCGTTTTCTGGGTCTATATATGACCCGAAGGCTCCTGCAACAAAAACAATATCTATATCATCCTCTGTCACATTTGCCTCTTTCATCAACGTTGTTGCTCCCGTGTGCATCGCTGCTTTGGCTAGTTGGATCTCTCTTATGTCTTTCTGCGTTATGACGATATCTCCTCCAGTCGACGTCTCCCCTTTCCGAGCTATAACAAACTCTGGGACTCCTTCTTTTTTCCGCAGCCTTGGAGAATCTAGATCCTTACTTAGAGTTCCGTTGATGTCCATTATTCCTGTTTTCAGCATTTCAGCGGGTACGTCTACAATGGCTGAACCGCAGATGCCTCGGGGTTCAACATTATCTACAGTTTTATACTTAACCTCCAGAGTTTCCGGATCAATTGATACCTTCTCAATGGCACCTGAGGCTGCTCTCATTCCATGCGTAACATGGGCTCCCTCGAATGCAGGTCCCGAAGCGCATGAACAGGCCAACATCCATTCTTTATTTCCTAAGACAACCTCGGTATTAGTTCCAATATCCAGTGCTAGGCAAAGTTCATCTCTCTTGTAGATTTCGGTAGCCAATATCGCAGCGACAGTGTCGGCTCCGACAAATCCAGCGATGACAGGTAAAGCGTAAATATTGGCACTCGGGTTAATGTTTACTCCAATCTTACCGGCCCTAACGTCAATGCCTTCCCTTATCACAGGAGTATAGGGTGAGAGAGCCAAGTACTTTGGATTAATATTCAAGAATAAGTGGTGCATAACAGTATTACCGACGACTGTCATCTCATACACTTCTCTCAGGTTCACATCAACCTTATTACACAAATCATTAAGGATCTCATTTATTCCTCCCACAACTACGTTTTGAAGCTCTTTACGATCTTCGTAAGCAATTCTAGTAATCACATCCTCCCCGTAGGGTATCTGAGGATTCATCAAAGAGTCTACTGCCTCGACTTTGCCTGTATTCAGGTTTATGAGGTAGCCTGCCAACTTTGTTGTACCGATATCGACAGCGTATCCAAAGCATCTTTCTGTGGTATCACCAGGCTCGATGCCAATGATCTTCTTACCATTCCAGACTGTTACAGTTATTTCCCAACTCGCGTCCCTCAGAACCAAGGCCAGGTCCTTAACAACATCATACTCTATCATTAGTTCCTTAATGCCATGCTGTTCACGAAGCTCCTTCATCAGCCTATCGAGGTCAGATCTGGGATCTTTAAGGGTGGGTTTTGATAACTTGACGTAGTACTTGCTGATTAGGGGCTTGAGCTCAACAGATGTCATAATTCCCTCCACTTGTAGTCTCTGCTTACCTGTTCTGCTTTCTTCTGGAATTTTGACAATCAAAGAATCCTGAATTAGAGTTCTACAGGCGAGTCTATAGCCTTTTGAGAGCTCCTCCGGGGTCAGAATTTCCTTTTCCACCACGCTTACAGGACTGGCCTGCTTTGGGTTTTCTATGATAACTTTGCACTTTCCACATTTACCCTTTCCACCGCACACAGAAGTCAGGTCCACTCCGGCAAGCTTTGCCAAGTCTAAGACATCTGATCCAGCCTCAGTCTCTACACGCTTTCCTTCGGGTTGGAAAATGACTTCTTTTGTTGACTTCATGATTCTTCCTCATCTTTCGCTCTGATGAGTCTTAGAATTACGGACATTCTTAGAATTTCTGACGGTTAAGGGTGACCCAAAACTTAATTACCAAAAAACCATTTAAGCGTACCGCAATTCGTATCCACCTTTCCGGATGGAGTCTCCCTGTGGAGAAGAAGATAAATTGAACAGGAAAACCGTCTCGTTTCTATCCGCGTGGGTTGTTGCCGCTTGGACTTCCACCCAGTGTCCAGATGCTTCATCCCTTCCATCAAACTCTTATCAATCTCTTCCAGTTTCTCTTTCCATGTTTATCTGGTTCGACCAAGTATGTTTCATGGACTTGACGGTAATCCCTCACCTTCTTTGTAGCTATTTATTCTAAAATCTCGTTCAATATATAAGCATATGTCTAAAATATCTCTAGCAGTCTTGGCCTGCCATGTTTTGCGGATTGAATGGGGACTGCAGACCTGACTAAAGCTGTCGACCACATCTTATGCAGAACCTTGCGCCTGCGGGGTTTATATGACCGCAGTAGGAGCATAAGACCTCAGAAGGCTGTACGTATTCAGGTGACTCAGCTTCTTCTCTCTCTGGTGCAATCTCTTCCGGTACGGCCTCTTCCTCATGAGCTGGTTCAAGTAAGGTTCTCCTAGGTTCGGGAACTGCGACTTCGGGCCGAGGTGACCTTGCCTTTAGAAATGCAGCTACTCCAATTACAGCAATCACTCCTATGCACGCAGCGGTAACTATGATAGTAGGATCCTGTTGACCGTCCCGAGGAAGCTGGGATCCCCAAATGCCATGTTGCGGTTCGGGTTCAGTGTATTTTCTCACAAAAACGTTGTCGAAGTACGAAATATCTGAGGCTTCATTTTCATAGTTTATTAGACCAGGTTCTCCACTTGAAAGACTTGTGTCAGCAATTGATTCATATTCTGTCCCATTTATCCAAAATCTAAGTTGTGTGTCATAAATCCTAAATTCTAACCTGTTCCACTGATCGTACATGCCACCAGTAAAGGCGTGTTTAGTTAAGCAAGTCGGTGTGCCACTCACATGCTCAACTATTTCTGCATCTGGAGTAGGGTCAGGGACGGCTATTCGGACATCATAGTAGTTTTCGGGGTTGGTATAACGTCCGATCAACCCATACATATCCCACTTATCAGCACCCCTTGCATTGCAGTAGATGCGAGCAATAATACAATAATCCGTATAAGTTACATTTTGATAGACAAGAGCCCTATTGTCGATAAGAATCGGATCCAGCTTGCCTGAATATGTGCCATCATAAGAGTAATCTGTAGATGCTACAAGAGTTCCGTCAGATGTGCTCCAGTCTGCCGTGTCTCCATCTTCAAAATCATCAAACACTAAGAAAGTATTTCGACCGTTACTTGTTGTCGTTGCACCGCTGTTACCATAGTACATGAAGATTGATGCGCTAGTAGTGCTCAGATCATCTCTGATTTCAACCCAAAACACTCCATAGTCGGAGTCCACCTTTTCCTCAATCCAATAGTCGAGCTCTGTTATACCATCATCGTCTGTGAATCTGATGTCGCCGAAATCCGCTCTGCATTGAGAATCACAATAAGCATTCTCACCGCTATCTGTTCCCGTACCATAATGAACGATTATTTCTACTTGATAGTTTGTTCCTGCACCGGGAGCAGGATTTATTGTATGACTTTTCCGGTGACTCCACCCGTTAAGCCAGTTAGATTCTTCGTTGCCCCAACTACCGTGAGTAGGTTCCGGATAAGTGTATTTTCTAACTCTGAAATCATCATCGAAGTATCCAAATCCATCTGTCGCTGACGAACCGCTGCAGATGCTATTATGAAAACGTCCATAGCCTGTTCGTGTATGTGACAAATATTGTACGTGTTCTATGGTCTCATCAAATCCTCCTGAGAAGACCTCCAGTACAATCGAGGTCGAATCGATCCTTGTTCTCACATAATACCATGTGTCCCAAGAGAAATGGGCCCAGTCACCAGGGGTGTGTAAGCCTCCTTCCACCTTTTCCAGTATTATACGAAAGTGGGTGGAATTATAGCTCCCTTGTGTGCAGCTTAGCTTATTGTCGTTATCCTGAATCCAGACTTGCCATTGATGCGCATAGCCACCTATTGAGGTCCGATCATAATCAACATATAGCTCAAACTCGACGATTCTTTCTAGGGGCCAGCTGTCATCGGACTCTCGATAGTTTGCAGCGCTGACTCCACTTCCCGCATCCTTCCAGCTTTCCATTCTCTGATTTTGCTCTGCCAAATGTACAGCACTTGCGTTATTATTATCGAGTTGCCAGTTCCACTTACTTGCATCAAGAGAATTGTCATCGTAGGAATCGAAGAAAACAAACGTAGCATCTCCATTGCTTGTAGTACTTGCTGCAGGATTTCCATAGTAGGTATAGATCGTAGCATCAGAAGTACTGAGATCATCTGCGACTTCAACCCAAAACACAGCCTTATCAGAATCTGTCTTCTTCTCCATCCAGTAGTCCAGTAACGTGATTCCATCGTTATCTGTGAATCGAATGTCTCCAAAATCCGTTTTGCATTTGCCACCGGAGAAGATATCAAATCCGCTATCCGTGCCGGACCCGTAGTGAACGACTATCTTCACCTGGTAGTTTGTACCCGCTCCGGAAGCAGAGCCGATCACATGGCTTTTGCGATAGCTCCAACCAACAAGCCAAGACTCCCCATCAGGAGAGGCGGAGACAATGGTCGGTACGAATGGAAAGAAGAACAGCATAACCAAAACAAAAGCTACGACTCGCTTTCTGCTCCCCATGGCACTCTCCCGTAAGGAATAGATCAGTACAGCCAAATAAAGATTACCTGTCAAAAATCTTTACTTGCGGCGCTCTCATAACCGGATGAAAACAGCAGAGCTTACTTCATGTATCTTCCGCATCTTATACAGTACTTCGCGCCAGCTGGATTCACATGACCGCAGTGAGAGCATAAAACATCAGAAGGCAGTAGACGCCCGGGTTCTTCAGCTTCTTCTCTTTCTGGTGTAATTTCTTCTGGCGCTCTCTCTTCTTCATGAGTTGGTTCGGATAAGGGTCTCCTGGGTTCGGGAACTGCCACTTCAGGCCGAGGTGACCTTGCCTTTAGAAATGCAGCAATTCCAATTGCGGTAAACGCTCCGATCCCGGCGACGGCGATTATGACGGTGAGATCCTGTCCACCATCCTGAGGAAGCTGAGAATCCCAACTGCCGTGTTGTGGTTCAGGTTCAGTGTATTTTCTTACGTAAACAACATCAAAATACGCTATATCCTCAGGTTCATCCTTATAATTTCTTAAGCCAATATAACCGCTAGTATGGGTACCATCTGTACCTGTTAAGTATTCTGCATCGTTTATCAAAAATCTAAAACGAGTCCCATCAAGCCTAAATTCAAGTTTGTTCCATTTACCGTACTTATCGCTATCTGAAAAAGCAGCATCTGCTAGATCGTTACCAACCCCCCCTGTTACTTCTCTTATTTTTATTCTTTGATTAGTCAGTGCCGCTTCATAGCGATTATCCAC
>JBHLPL010000073.1:0-9618 GCA_048939465.1 Promethearchaeota archaeon
GGGATAACTAATCTGAGTCAAGTGGCAGCTTTGGATAATGACACTCAAAGCCCGTGGCCAGGAGGAGAGCCTGACTCTGTAGAAAACGGTGGCGGTAATTACACTGTAGAGCTTTTCACCACCGGTATGACAGGAGGTAACTACACAGTCAAGATCTATTTGCTGAAGCCTGGCTTTGAACCTGGAGTAGTTTATGTCAATCTAACTCTTACAGGAACCCCTACCCTCATGACCATCCTAAGCGGAGCCGATAACTCATCCGGTTTCTGGGAGACACATAATGATACAAACCCGTATGTTAATGATACCCGAAAGAAGATTGAATTCTCATATAAGAACAATGTGACGGGGGAGGGGCTGGAGCACGGAATTGTTACAGCATCTTTCAAGTATCCTAATGGAACACAGGTACCGGGTAAGGAGAGTCTAGCTTGGCAGGATATGTTTCTGATATCAAATCAAGCACCCGAGTACAAAGGCATCTACAGGGTCCAACTTGACACCATTGGACTGCATGTAGGGAATTACACTCTGACAATCAGAGTTCAAAGGCAATGGTATCTATCAAGTGAAACTGATATCGTTGTTCATGTGGACCCGATTCCATCGAGGCTTTTAGTTACCGTGAGAACCGCCGAAGATGGAAACTTAACTGTTTATGAAGATGAATTGTTCGAACTGACGGTAATCTTTTACGATACATTTCAGGGAAAGAACATTGTTGATGGCAGTGTTAACTGCTCACACGGAGAAGTCAATTATACCTTAGACGAGGAGTCTTTTGGTTCCCTAAAAACGGGAGTTTACAGAAAAGAGATGAATTCAAGTGATCCCGATTTAAACCTGACCAGCGGGAATAACTCAATACTGATTAGGGGTAACGCTACGGATTATGAGAATGCTAATTATAATCTAGTAATACCTTTCCGTCTCAGATCCGATGCCAGTTTGATTCTCTCTGCGCTTCCTACGGAGATAATGGTTGGCGAGGATTTGATTGTAGAAGCGACTCTGACATTTGAAGATGGAAGTCTTAATGTTACAGGTAAAAAGATCGAATTCTTGTATTGGTTCGATGGGGAGCAAAAACCAGTAGTTGATAGTTACACAAATGCAGATGGAAAAGCCTCTTTGACCATAACAGCACCAGTAGGTGTGACCAGGATTCAGGTAACAGCGATCTATGATGCTGAAGAAGACAGATATGCAAATCCGACTTCCAGTGAAGCCTACACCTCATCAGGGAAAGACTATGTTTTGGTTACCACCGTTTTGGGTAAGATACTCGGAATTTCTCCATTCCTTGGAGCAGGAGCTTTGGCAGCAGTTGCTGCAGGCTTTTCATACCGGCAATTTGTTATTGTTCCCAAAAGAAAAAGAAGATTGGCCGCCATGGAAAAGGTCGCTGAGACATTCAGTAATTTAAGAAATATTCAGGACATATTAATTCTTGAGAAACAAAGCGGGCTGGTCCTGTTTGAGCGGCCTTTTAGAGAGAAGCCTTTCAACCCAGACCTATTTGGCGGCTTCATTCAGGCGATTTCTTCGTTTGGAGGGGAAATCTCCGATGCAGAAGATGTTTCTTTGCAGGAACTGACCTACAGAAACTTCAGAATCCTTTTGAACGATGGGGAATATGTGAGAGTCGCGTTGATTCTTTCAGGCAGACCAACGGAGACGCTTTTAGTAAAACTTAAGCTTTTCACAGCCGCCTTTGAGGAAACATACCGCAAGCAAATCTCAGAATTCAATGGTTCCGTCGAGGCCTTTGATCGCGCATTTGATATCGTGGACGATATCTTTGAGCTCACGCTCATACTGCCCCACAAAATCCCAATAGAAACAACAATGGCAACAGATCTTACACCCCTTCAGAAGGACTTGGTAAGATTAACAAAAGAACTACTCAAGGGCAAGGATTACTTCTATCCAAATGAGCTCATATCTTTCGCCATGACGGTGAGAAAAGAAACCATGCTGGAGATAGCTGAGGCAGTGTATTATCTGGTTAGAAATAGATACTTTGTTCCAATAATTCTCTGAGGATTACCTCACAAATGGGTAATCTGTCTTTTTATAACGCCTTCAACTTCGAAGAAGACATATCTACTATTGGAATCATTTTTCGGAATGGGCAAGATGATTCTTTATTATTTCGAGGGCTTTCGACATGCCCTTCTTCAAATTCTTTGTACCGTTACAGCCCGCAGCAGTAGGATGCCCTCCTCCCTCACCACCGATTATCGGACCCACAGGAATCATGACATGCTTTCCAAGATGCAAGCCCGTGCTCTTATACACTTTTGTTCTGGACCTTCCACTTATCCGTACTACTTTGTCCTGTTCAGCCCCAACGATGGCTATATCTGCACCGATGTCGATAAGAGCTCTACAAGCGCTCGCTTCATATGCACTTACTCTAGAGGTTGCAACAATCCAGTCATCAATTCTATGAAGTTTCATCCTTTGGGCAGCTTTGAAACGAGCAGTTCTTTCAGAATTATCTAAAGGCGTCTGAAGCATTGAAATAGCTTTAGCATAATTCGCGCCGTGAGCTATTAGCTGAACCACGTTAAGAAACGTATCTTTGCTAGTAATAAGGAAACGTCGTGAGTCGTAAACCATCGCGGCTAGCAGAGCAAACGCCTCGCTTGAGGTGATTCTTACTCCCGCTTCTCGATATAGACGACAGATTATCTCCGCAGTTGAATTGCATTTCTCGTCTAATAGCTGAAGAGCGGCTATCTCATGTGCTTGGGGGTGGGGAGTATGGTGATCAATTATTACGATTGGTGCTTCCAGATTTTCCAGACTTTCTTTCAATGCACCAAGTTGCGCAACATTATTTGTGTCCACCAGAAACACTATGCCAAAGTCTCGTGAAGGAATCTCAGCCTTCAGATCAATTTTTAGATAATCAGTAAATTTCTTCGAAACCTTATTTTGGCTCTCAGCAACCAGCTCCGTTTTAACCTTTGAAAACTTCTTGCTCAGAAGGTTCGCAAGTGCAAATGCGCTCAGGACAGCATCGGGATCTGCATTTTGATGACATAAAAGCAACGCGTTTTTTGGCTTTAATTTGTCCAACAGTCTCTTCAGCTTCTTGAACACCGTGTGATTTCCCTCAGTTTTTCTTCTATGGCTCCAAATGCTATATCCACAGCTTCTTGGGCTAGCGAATCACTGTCAAGTCGGCTGAAAGGAGAGAGTTCAATATTGACCAAGATGTCAATATTCAACTCTTCATCGTATGATGTTTCGATTGTTATGTCGAGTCCTGCTATTTCCCGCTTTGATGTTCTTTGGTGTATATATTTGCGCGCGGCTGCTTCACTCATCAGACATAGGTGTTCAATCTGTTCGGGAGTCAATTTTGGTAAATTCATTCTTTTGGATTTCATTCTCATCTCTTCAGGAAGCGCCTGCCCCTCGTCTTTCCAATTTTGCCTGGAGCTTCGTGGTAGCATCCTGAATCTGCTTTCTGAGCTGCTCTTCCTGTCTCTTTAGGGTCTTCACACGGATTTCCAGAGTCTCTTTCTGATCAGATAGTTCCTTCTTGGTGGGATCTCGATCAACTTTTATCAAAAGAGTTCCTACAGACTTATAGACTGTTGTGTCAGCATCTATGTTTTCGAGTTCTGTCAGTGCTCGCTCTGTTTCCCTTAATTGGAGTTCGGATTGATTCCTTTGAGCAGCTATAAGTTCGTACTGTTGCTGCATTTGTTGAAGACGTAGAATCTCTTGCTGCATTTGAGGTGGTAATTCACCTACGGACATTGAACTTACCTCTTTTTCATCAAATATAGGTTTTCGATCAGTTTAAACCAACGAAGATATGTATTAACTATAGCCCTCAACGCTGTTACATCTTTGGCTTCAACTCTTAGGTTTAGTGTACGACCTCTTTTTATAAGTATTGTTTTTGCTCTGCTGCTCGATGAAGTGGGAAGTTCCGGAAGGACCGCAAGGTAGGCCACCTTAGTGGAATCCTCGTCAGGAAAAGTAACTTCAATGGCAGCATGTACCTCTGACGTTTACTACTCCCCCTCTTTAGTGTCGGCTACCCTCCTAGCGCACAGAACGGGTCCCAGTTCCTGCAGAGTAGGAATCTCGATAAATTCGAGAATTGCAGGATAGTTGTGAGATTTACTAATAAAAAGCGCAATATTCCCGCTTTCTGAAAGACCAGGTCTTAGTTTACCAGGATAAACTGAAGAGTTGAGGTGGTTGGCTAGCTGGTTGGCCAATTTCCCAATTGTGGATGTTGTCTGATGTTCATGGGTTATCACCAATTTTGGTCTGGCCGGAGCCCGACGCTTCTCAATCTCTCTTCTGAGAACAACCTTACCCAGCAGTAGTTCGGGAGGTACAAAATTGTAACCTTTCGAGGTTACAGACAGAAAGGACACTTTACTAGGATTACCCCTAAAAGTATCAATGACAATAGCGATCCTGGAATCCAATTCAATCGTTTTTAAGGCGAGCTCGTACATGCTCATCTTCCCGCGACTGACTCGTATGGCATCTGGAATTACTCGAGCAAGATCATTACATAGAGTCCTTGTGCGTCTCGCTGGACGGTGGGATGTTGTAATCAGAGGCACCGTTTACCCAGACCTGCTATTATTCGGTTTCCGCCTTTTCTTGCATTCTCTTCCCCATACGGGCAGCCATTTTTCCAGCATCAGTTTGGGGTATCCAGGCCCCTCCTGCGAATGAAAATCCACACTTTTTGCATATCCATATACCTACGCTTGCTCGACGGAGGGCTTTCGTTTTGCATTGAGGACAAGCGTAGGGAGCCTTAAGCTTTTTCTCGATGGTATGTACTCTCTTCCTTAGGGTCGAGCCGTATCTTACACCAAATCTGGCAGTAGAACCTGTTTTCTTCGTTCGTCCCAATATTTTCACCCTCTGAGATCTCATCTTTTGGGCAGCTTTTTTGATAGTTCTTTGGCCTTTTTGACCCCAATCTCAATAGCATTTATGGCATCTTCATAAGGTAAGGCCCCAGTCCCACCTTTTTGGATGGAAGTTACATTCCCATCTTTGTCCACTGAGATCGTGATTCTCCCGTCCATAATGAGTTCCTCCTTCAAGATGGGATCTACAGCGAATAAGTTGTTAATTCTAGCCATAGTAATCGATACGACTTCGTTCTCGATCGGAAGAGGTTCTGATTCGTCTAATACTGTTACTTCGTCTCCATCGACCTTCACTTTTGGAATTCTGGCCGTTAACAGTGCAGACACAGCTGCCAAGGTGGAAGCATCAAATAGATTTCCGTCATAGTCCAAAGCGTAGACATCGACAAATATAATCCAGACCTTCTCTCCGGGGATTATGCATAGTTTTTCTTTGTTAACAATCTCGGCATGTCTTATCCCTCGATCAACAACGCGTGCAACTTCGATGGAATTCTCGTCAGGAGGGCCGAATTCAAACATTGGAGAAGCAAGTGGGGTCAATTCTGCATTGACCGTGACGACCCCGCTGTCGGGCGTGTCGGAATACGGCGATCCAATGTCTACCTTCACTCCCGCAACAACCTGAGTTTTACCCAATGTGACTCTTGCGGAGCCCTCAGCCTTTTCAACAACACCGGTTTCGATAGTGATTTCACGATAATCTTCAATTGAACGTCCATCTATTCTTTTTCCTTTGGCAAGTTCAGAGAGAATTCTTTTCTTCTCGATTTCTGAGACGATTCTGTACAGATTCTCGCTCATTTCGAATCTCCTCCAGTTTTTCCATTGTCATCTTCTGCAACTCTCTCCCGAATCTGAGTGTATCTTCTCCTCAGTGCGTCTCTCTGTAATTCATAGATTTCGTTTATACCTTTTGTCGCCATCTTTAGCCCCTCTTTGAGTTCTTCGACTGTTAATTGGCCGTCCATCTGAAAGAGGGTTATTTCCTTTTTACGAGGCATCATGGCGATAGGTACGTCAGCCTCTCCATATTTGTCTTCAGAGTCGCTCAAGTCAAGTATCATTTGTCCGTCTGCTTTACCTATAGCAACAGCAGACGTTAGATCTCTTAGAGGAATCCCTGCATCAGCTAGAGCCAAAGATGCACAGTTGATTGATGTGCAGCGTGTTCCTCCGTCAGCTTCCAAAACCTCGACGAAAACGTCAACAACAGTTCTTGGATATTGCTCTAGGAATGTCGAGGGCAGTAGAGCGTTAGATAGAACCATGGAGAGTTCAATTTCGCGTCTGCTTGGCGCCGGACTTTTTCTCTCAGAAACGGAGAAGGGCGTCATTCGGTATATACATCTTAAAACTGCCCTATCGGGCAGAGCAAGGTGTCTGGGGTGGATCTCTCGTGGACCATAAACAGCAACTAATATCTTATTCTTTCCTTGTTCCGTATAGGCAGAGCCATTAGCCTGCCATAAAATCCCCACTTCAACCTTTATTGGACGCAGTTCATCTGCCTTCCTTCCATCTATCCTTATACCTTTCTTGTCAACCAGTGTCTCCGGTTGACTATTCCTTTTCAATGTCATTTTTCGCTACCTCTTTTTCCTTCTATTATTCTCTTTATACGGTCCGTAAGACCGGACGTATGAGATTCTCGTTCAATCAATCGAACGATCTGAATGAAAAGTTTCGCATCAGCTGGCTTACTACTAGAAAACCATACCAAGCCATTTTGTCCGATTTTTACTCTCTGACCTAGCTGATCTTTTATCATTTTGATCATGGAGCCCCGGCGTCCAATCAGACGAGGGACTTTTGGGGGGGACATTTTTATGATTTGGCCACCGTGAAGCTTTCCTAGTCCTTCATTTCTTATTGTTATTGTGGGGTCACGGCTTCTGTCGAATGAAATTACTTCTCCGACTACGAAGTCACCCACCTTGAATTCCGTTCTGATGGGTTCTCTCATGCTCCTACCGCGAGGCCGTTCTATCGGAAGTTTTCCGAGATAAGGCGAATTTATGTCAAGCCTTATGCTTACGGGAGAAAGGGAAACAATCTTCCCCAGCACAATATCTCCCACTTTTGGGTAATAGAAGCCTTCTAGTGGAACTACATATACTGTGTTTCCCCTTATCTCAGCAAGACCAACTGCTGAGGCGAATATCTTCCCATTTTCTTTGAATGCCCCTTCGCCTGCTCGAAAGCTGTTTTCAGACAGCAGTTCGCCAGGGACAACTATTTGATGTTTCTCAAAATGAACAGACAATAAAGAGCCTCCTTTCATACTAGGTTTTGCGTTTTATCTGCGCACTTCCCTTAGTAAGCTTACTTAGAGTATCTACAAAGGTGTTATAGAGACCTGCCGATACTTCGACTGTGCCCGTCCATGAGCCATCTCTCATCCATTCTTCTTTGGAGACACTTCCTAATCGGGAAATGGCATTATATGCCTTGCCAGAATGTATGGCAGGAATACGAACCTCCAGCTCTATTTGCTCCATCCGTATGGGGAGGATGGGTTGCAAATCCCTAATTATATCTTTGGCTTGTTCCTCTGGATTCCTAAACGGGTCGATGGGGACCTTTGCTTCTTCAATTGCTCGCTCTATACGCTGAGGGGGGTGTGGTAATCTTGTCTGGGGGTTTATGCTATTCCGAGCTAGTATTGTTACTATCCGCTTCTTTTTAGCTTCGACCATTTTGCTCCTTTGCTCAGAAGTTAGTTGCAGTTCGCCCCTTCGTAGTATCTCCTCAGCCACCTTCAAAAGATCGGAAGTGCCAAAGACCTCTTCCAGCTTCTCTGGCGAAGCTTTCTTGCCCTTTTTGGCATTCTCAAACACCATGTATCCTTTTAGAATTTCTGGTAGCTCAACCGATTTACCGCTTCGAAAATCATATGCCCCCTCGGGTTCGACGAGTATTTCAAATCTTTCACCGTGGAATTCGAAGCGAGCGATTATCGTATTTTCGAATTCTACCCACTTATCACCCCTTATGCCAGCCATAGAAATATCCCCACGTTTAGCTGAGTTCGCTGAGATTCAAAGCTAGGCAAGTTTCTCAATGTAGGTCTGCACAGTGTCGGCGGAAAGCTTGTCAAACTTCCGTTCATCCGCGCGTACAACAGCAATCTCGACCTTGGTTGAGTCGAGTTTTCCCTCAATTACTTGTTTCAGTGCGTTTAACGAAAGCATAACACAATCATCGAGCTTTAGAGTATCACTATATTCCTTTTCCAAGAACTCCCTTACTGCCTGTGCACCTGCTCCAATAGCTTGTGCCTTATAGCTCCAGTAAGCTCCACTTGGATCTGTCATAAAGAGTTTTGATCCGTTATCATCTGCACCGGCAATGAGTAAGCTCACGCCGAAAGGGCGAACACCTGCATGTTGAGTATACAACTGTTTTAGATCACATACTTTCTTTGTCAGTGTGTCTACGGTAATCGCTTCATCATACGTTAACCTGTTTACCTGAGCTTCGATTCGTGCCTGGTTTATTAGTACTCTCGCGTCTGCGGTTAGTCCGGCAATTGCAGCGCCTGTGTGTTGATCAACAAAGAATATCTTTTCTACGCTTTCCGGCTCTTGCAGCGAAAGGATTTTCTTCTCGACAGCCAATACTACGCCTTCTTCACATCTTATTCCAACAGCGGTGGTACCGCGTCTGACGGCTTCAAGAGCATATTCTACCTGGAATAATCTTCCGTCCGGACTGAATATAGTGATTGCACGGTCATATCCTAGCCCTGGAGGAGCAAACATTCTTCCACCTCCTAAATGGGATCATCAATTTGATTCGATTTAGGCTGCTAGCCATTAAGTATTTCATCCCATTCTTAGAAGTTAAGGATTAAATACTCGCTAAATTGGTTCATTGATAATCGCCTATAAACGTTTCCTTTTTGGTGAACGCGAAGAATCCTAGCGCCGGTTGAATCTTGTCTGAATAGAGCGTATTCATGTTCAGAAAACTCTTAAAGAGAAAATTTAGGATTCTTGAGCAAGGTGCAGATAAAACGTGAATGCTGTGCAACCGGCGAGCGTAACCAGAACGCTTATCAGACCGAACATGATGCCCGAAAGCAGCAGAGAGACTATCGCCAACAGAATGATGTCTCCCCACCCTGCTGTAGATACTCTATATTCTCGTACATTCGCTTCAGCCGTAATTGCAAATAAGAAAAAGAACGCTAGGATCAATCCTTTGACAAGACTATCGAGATAAGGACTTATGCTGCTCAATTCAGTTGTCATATAGCCAAAAACCGATATTGATGACCAAAGCATTATGGCAAAGGCGAGAGCGGCCCCAGCCAGAACGGCACAGATGACTATTGTTCGAATCATCAGTCTTTCTTCAGTTCGATACCTTTCTCTTTTGGTCAATCCGGTTTACCTCATCTACGCACTTTATGGTAAAAACTTTATAAAGCTTTTCTGAGAACACAATAATGGGGGTAGGAGTGCCAGCCAAGGTTGATGTTTTGGAATTGAAAAGAGAGCATATAGGAAAAATCAGGAAGAGGACCTTGGAAAGCCTTCCAATAGAGACTTGCGCAGTCATGATTGGGAGATTCAAGGAAGAGATTGGGAGGGTCAAAGAGAAAAGAGCGATTGTCAAGGACGTTGTCTTTCTAAGAAACACTATAAATTCGGCTGTAAGGTTCGCGGTAGACCCAAACGAGCTTTAC
>JBHLPL010000147.1:0-3017 GCA_048939465.1 Promethearchaeota archaeon
AAAGCTCATTTCGATAAAGTTCGAATCCTTCTGTATCCTCGATATCCCAGAAAGGATCTAACATCCAATCTTGTTTGAGCTTTTCTATTTCTTCTCTTGTCTTTTCTTTATACCCTAACTTGGACATACCTATCCGACAAGGTGTATCCAGATTACCCTCAATCTGCCTATATTCAAAACAGGGGGTTTCCTTATACCAAGGGTAACTGTGTATCGCGCAAGAGTATTTTCCAGGCTCATCACCCCTCAAATGAGGACACCTCTCAGTACCGTCTAGTCCTTTGAGGTTACCCTCAACCGGACCTAGGTCGGGATCATCTACGATCACAACCAGACTTGTCAGACAACAATATCCGCACCTAAGACAGATCATATTCTTCCCTTTCTTCCCAATGTGAGCAGTCATCTGCTGCATCATCAAGATGAATTGACGGAGGCATCATGTTCCGGTCTAATAGCCATACAGGAAGAGGGAACCAGCAGATCCCATATCTACCAACCCATTCAGGCCAGGGTGGTACTTTTATATGTTTGCAATTTCCACAAGTTTTTTCCATGATTCTCAACCTCTATCTTTTAGTTAAGGATCTCATTTTCTCATATTTTTCTCTAGTCTCTTATCCTGAATATAGGAAATCAAAATAGCCAGAGGACTCAAATATACGCCAGCTACACACCCAAAAATGAAACCCTTATAAACCCACAAAATAGGGAAATCCCGTACGTAGTACATAACCCAAACAAAAGAACTACAGTAAAAACCAAAAATACCCATAACAATAGAAAGCAAAATAATAGCAATAAAATAGTTAAAAAATATCTCTACAAATTTCATACTTTCTCAATCCTCTCTATAACCTTCATTAAAGCTATCTACCAGTCCACGTACGGATTTCCCGAGACCCCTAAAGGCTTCTCCTGGGTCTGACAGTATATGGCAGCTAACCGCCAAAATACTGATTACCCATACAAGGCCAATTATGAAAAGAAGCCTAACCAGGATATCGGGCCAGTCATACTTCACCCTATCGACCAATTTACGTAATGTACTCATCCTTGATCCTCGTCTTCCTCAATGTCGATATCTTCTTCGAACAGCTCCACCGTGACGCGGGCCTCGCCGCAAACCCTACGATATTTCATGATTAAATCTCACAGTCCCCGAGGGCGTTACGTGGCCGACACCCTTTGATTTTTAGATATTCAGCACACGCATCCGACAGGGAGCAGAAGTCTTCTCCAAATGCCCGAAACATACGCTTTGCTGATGGATACGGTACCTGCGGAACGAAATGCCGCACGACGTACCCGAGCACGCGGTTGCAGTCCCGCACGCTGTAGGTGTTGTCGTCTTCTGCTGTCACGAGAAGCCCGTGAAGTAACATCATTTTGCAAACCTCCGATCTGCCGCATCTTTGAATGTCGGCCCAGGATAGACGGGGTCGCCGGGAGTGTACCCGAGCGCCCTCTGTGCTCTGTGCAACGCCAGAATCGCCGTGTAAGCCGCCTTCGATGCACCCTTGCCCCTGAACGTCTCGCGGATTGCCGCAAGCTCTCTCAGAGCGTCCTCGCCGCGCTGACGCTGTTCTTTGAGCTTGGCCGCTTCGAGGCGCAATGCTCGGCGCGCCCTGTCCAGATCAGCATCCTTGGCCTCTAGCCGCTGACGGAACGATTGATTGGCTCGAGCCTGGAATGAAAAGACTGATTCGCTCACTTTGATCTCTCCTTTCACTTTCCTGGTCGCGATTCCCTTCCTTTTTAAACTCTAAGCATATTCTTAGGTTTTGTCAACAAAAAACCCCACTTGTCCAAAAAAACTAGGTTTATGGAGGTTCCGAAAATCAGACAAGTGGGAGAAGAAAAGAACCAGTTTCGAGTATCAGATCAAAACTCAGGAATGTCAATAAGAATATAGATTATACAGAGAAGACCTTATTTTTCCAGGTCTGACCACTTAACCCGGAAGAGTCTTCCGGTATCCTGTTCTCGGACCATATAAAAGTCACCTTGACGATCATAGAGACTATCAATAGTCACCTTAGTGCCTTTAGGGTACTTCTTTTTCATGCCACCCATAAGATTTTGAATGACCTCTTTCTTCAGCTTTGCATGCTGCCCGTCATTCCAGACCAGTCGTTCTTCTTCGGGTACTTCAGCAGGGTCTAGTCCCTCTGTTTTCTCCCCAAGTTCCTCTACCTCAATCTGCCCGCGTCGAGCTTGCATTTCACCCATAGGCACATCCAGGCTTACCCCCTCCATCAACTCAACCATGTCATTAGCCATATTGGGAAGAGCTTCTGCGCCTTCTGTGGGTTGAGCTTCCATCACGTTTTGCTGAAGGAGCTGAAGAGACATGTCCTGCATGAGATTGTCAATCTCTTGCTCTCGATCCCAGAAATCATCTTGCCCCATGTTGGCTTCGTTAATCTGCTTCTGTATATCCAGGTATTCTTGTACTAGTTTGAGTGCTTGATTCTCGCGCTTGTCCCCGATAAACTTGTTGAGATATTCTTCGATATATTCTGATTCACTATCATAGTAACTAACGGCTCTAGGTGGGCTTACACTACTTTGGATCACTATAATGGTCTTATTTGTGCTCTCTTTAAGTCGTTCTAGATTGAGCATAGCCATTTCATGCTCAATTCGGGCTCTTTCTGAATAAAGATCAGCAGCCGGATCTTCTGCAAGAGATCTCTCAAGCTGTATACCTATCTTCTGCTCTATAAGATTCGCGGCTTCCTCTTCGAATCCAGTACCCTTGAATTTCAGGAACCATTCTTCCCAATCATTGAGTTCCCAAAGACTGCCTATTTTCTTTGCCATGGTAGCACCAGCTCCTTGTCCAAGAGTTCCGCGTTCTGCTTCGAATAGATCAACTGCCGCTTGAGCAGCATAATTAATGATGTCGTCTACATAAAGCTCTTCTCCATCTTCTGCTTCGATACCTACTGGTATATCAACTATTAACATGTATTATGGAAATCTAGATGCTAGTTCTGTAAGTGATTTCGATA
>JBHLPL010000074.1:0-9448 GCA_048939465.1 Promethearchaeota archaeon
TCGTTACCAACCCCCCCTGTTACTTCTCTTATTTTTATTCTTTGATTAGTCAGTGCCGCTTCATAGCGATTATCCACGTCTGTCATACGTCCTTGTAAAGCATAAGAGTCCCATTGATCTCCTCTCTCATGACAGTAAATCCAAGCTACTATGCAATAATCATTTGGTATTAGATCCTGATAGGCGAACGCAGTTGTATCAATCACAGCAGGATCTAATTTGCCTGAATAAAAACCATCATAACTGTAATCAGTAGATGCCGTGAAGGATCCATCGATGACATTCCATCCAGTCGTATCTCCGTCATCAAAATCATCGAAAACCAAGAAGGTATTTGGGCCATTACTCGTTGTAGTTGCAGTACTATTACCATAGTACATGAAGATTGTCGCGCTAGTAGTGCTTAGATCATCTCTAACCTCAACCCAAAATACGCCATAGTCAGAGTCCACTTTCTCTTCGACCCAATAATCAAGTTCGGTTAGTCCATCATCATCTGTAAATCTAATATCACCAAAATCTCTTCTACAATTGCTGCCGCAGTAAACATCGGCTCCATCATCCACACCAAGGCCATAATGGACGATCATCTTAATTTGATAATCTGTACCAGCACCAGGAGCAGGGTTTATGACATGACTCTTATGATGACTCCAACCTGAAAGCCAATTGTATTCTTCGTTTCCCCAACTGCCTTGAGAAGGCTCAGGATTGATAAACTTGGAAACAAAGAGCCAATCTACAACAATACTCCCAGCAGAACCTGAACCCGCACCAGAACACATACCTAAAGAAACGTAGACTGAGCCATCAATCGAGTATGTATCTAGTGAGTCAAAAAGAATGTCATTTGAATAGAACCTATTGCATCCTGTATCTGAGACAAGTTCCCAAGTGCTCGGCTCATCGGGGTCGCCAATATACGCCCATTCTTGATTGTGCGAGGCATCCAAAACATCGTGTCTCATGCTAGAACCATCATACATAATATGAACTGAGTGCCCACCGTCATAATGGAAGTAGGGAAGAAGATCCATGTCTGCTAAGTTCCCCATTTCAAATGTCGGACCTTTTCTTGATGGGGAATATGCATATGACGTGACCAAAGCCTTTACTCTTATTGGTATTGTAAATGACGAAGTAGGACCAACAATACGGTGTTGCCACGTAGAATGATAATCCGTATCCGAAGTAACCGTCAATCTGCCACCTGATACGCTATGCGTGCCCATATCGCTGTCACGCACCGTCCAGTCAGCCGGTAGATCTGTACCCGTGAAGGTTGTGAATTCCAAGAAAGTAGCTTCCCCATTACTTGTAGTAGTTGCGCCGTTATTCCCATAGTAAACGTAAATAGTAGCATCATTTAAGCTCAAGTCATCTGCAATTTCTACCCAGAATGTTGCGCTAATAGAATCTGTCTTCTTCTCCATCCAATAATCTAAAAGCGTTTTTCCATCATTATCTGTGAATCGAATGTCTCCGAAATCTGTTCTGCAACTGCCATTACAGTAAACATCTTCTCCACCATCTGTACCGGGTCCGTAGTGCAAAGTTATCTTCACTTGGTAGTTTGTGCCCGCTCCGGAGGAAGAGTTAATCACATGGCTTTTGCGATAGCTCCAGCCAACAAGCCAAGACTCCCCATCAGGAGAGGCGGACACAATGGTTGGTAAGAGTGAAAAGAAGAATAACACAACAAAGGCCAAAACTACGACTCGCTTTCTGCTCCCCATTGCTCTCTCCCATAAAGAATAGGGTAGAACAAGCAAATAAAGATTATCTGTTCAAAATCTTGCTTTGCGATGCTCCAATAATCAGATGAACCGATTAAAGAGTTCTCTACAATAAGACAGACTCAGACCATTATGCAGGCCTTTTTACAAGGCCTAGATTTTAAAGCGAATCTTTATCATATAACAATTCATGAAAAAGACCAAACCTGCGAAGCCTGAAGAGGATACCTATGGTCTGCTGATGTGGGCCTTTTACAAAGGCAAAGAGGTTATTGAAATATGGGAAAGAGACGACGGTCACATCTCTGGTTCCTCTACCGAACCAAAAATATATTTTTCAGAATATAAAGACTGGACTCAGCACGCAAAAAAGGCCATGGAATTTGTGAAAGGAAGAGTTTTGGATGTAGCTTGCGGTGTTGGGAGACATTCTCTATACCTTCAGAGAAAGGGTTTTGATGTCCTCGGGATTGACCGCTCCCCTCTGGCTATAAAGATCTCCAGATTAAGAGGATTGAAAAAAGCCAAAGTCATGTCAATTGAAGATGTGGACTTTGAGCCAAACTCTTTTGATACAATAATCATGATGGGAAATGGCTTCAGTCTACTTGGTAACTTCAAGAAGGCACAAAGATTGCTCAAAAGGTTTTGTAAAATTACCTCTGAGAATGGTCGAATAATGGCTGAAACTCTTGATCCGTATAAGGAAACGAGACCTGCATATCTGGAATATTTCAAGCTTAACAAGAAGAGAGGCAGAATGTATGGACAGCTAAGAACCAGAATAAGATTTGAGAAAAACGCCGGCAAATGGTTTGATTGGGCGATGGTGTCCAAAGAAGAGATGGAAGAGATTCTCACAGGAACAGGATGGAAGGTTAAGGAATACATAGATCCGGGAAATCAGCAATACATAGCTATTCTCGAAAAGGTGTCCTAAAGATTAGCAAGATCCCTTTTTCTGTTATTTCGTCATAAAAGAGATCTGGTAAGCCACATATCCATCGGAATTAACTGTATTGTAACTATCGGTACCTTTCTATATCTTTCCAGTCTAGAACTTCGCTAGGTTCACTAGTACCCGATGCTTTTGTCAACAACATTGATTAGTGGGTCTTTCTTCAAAAAACGTCTAAGGTTTTCGCAAAATATGTCTGTTAATCGTTCAAGATAAAGAGGCGTGGCCCCGGCCAAGTGGGGAGTAATTATAACGTTCTTCATTTTCCAAAGCTCAGAGCTTGTAGGTAGAGGTTCCGTTTCAAATACGTCTAGACCAGCTCCTGCAATCCATCCCTCTTTTAATGCCTGAATTAACTTATCTTCTTGGACGACTTTTCCTCTGCTGACATTAATCAGGTAGCCTGTTTTCTTCATACTTCTAAGCTCTGCTTCACCGATCATACCTTCGGTCTCTTTAGTGAGGGGGGGAGAGAGGACAACAAAATCAGATTCAGCCAATAGCTCTTTCAGGTTTTCGAGAGGAATGATTCGGGTTTCACCTGTCTGATGGAATTGGTCCCTTTTTGTGGCAACAACTCTCGCTCCGAGAGCTTTTGCTTCTTTCGCTATCTCTGTTCCTATTCTACCGAGTCCCACAATTCCCACGGTCTTTCCGCATAATTCTTCAACTCCCTCTCCTTCCCGGATTGAAGAAAGAAAACTTCGCCTCTCCCATTTTCCTTCCATCTGATTCCTAATGAAAATGTGTAGTTTTCGGCAGAAGCAAAGAATCATTCCGAGGGTATGTTCTGCAACGGGTATAGGATGAATACCGCTAGCGCTTGTAATGACAATATGGCTTTTGATAATCTCCGGAAATAGGAATCTTTCAACCCCTGCACCCGTAGTTTGAATCCATTTCAGTTTGTTTGCAGCTAATAACATCTCCCGCGAAAAAATACCTGCAAGCAGAATATCTGCGTCTTCGATTAACTCTAGTAGTTCCTTTTCATCCTGGCTTTTTTGGACCTTGACATTAATTGAAATATCCTCGATTCTCTTGATGTATACGCTTGGCAAATCAAAGGAGATTAGTATTTTTGGGCCGTTCATCTTCAACAAACCTGAAACCCAATAAGCTTCTCAACGAAGTTCATAGAGTTCTCTCTTGACACATTGGTAGACATTATAGGTATGGATATTTAATTGATCTGACTAGCAACAGCAGAAGCAACCGAGATAAGTCATCTTAAGTCCAGTTTTACGATCTTTCTAGTAATTGGATGAGAGCAATAGTATTCGTGGAGTCAAAGCTCCGGAGAGTCCTATAGCAGAGAATATTAAGGCACCGGCTGAATAGACGTCTAAAACGTCCTAAGTCCTTCAAACCCGCTGTAAACTACTCCCAGCTACCGCAGGGAGCTTTCCATCAGGGGTTGAGTATAGTGCACCGCACCACTCAGAATCCCATCACCTGGACGAAAGAGCCTGTTTACAGAGACTCAAGCCCTGGTAGACTGGGATAGGCCAAAACCTTGAATCTCCCGCACCAGAGCCAATTTAACAGGGCAACAGTTGGCTTTCTCAAGCCACCCATGTTTAGTTGGCATTAGAGTTCAAAAACTCAACGCCGGTGGGAAGTCGGCTTTCCTCCCCACCCCTGGGGATGGGGTCTCCAGCCGGAATTTAGGATGAAGTTTCACCGAACCATTTAGGATCTTTGCGGAACCGAGCTACCACCGGAGCATGATCTGATTCAGGAAACAGCCTGTCACCCTTGTACGCTAAGGATTCGTCTGGAAGGACTTCGTTAAAGATTTCAGTCTCATTCCAGTACGCAAAAAGGGCTTGCGAAACAATGACATGATCTATCATACATCCTTTTCCTCTGTGGAAGAGCGTATACCGTTGTTCAGCCGGGACATTGTACTCGCACGGAATCATTACGGTCGGCTGCAGATCGGGGTTATCGGTTTCCAAAACGCTCCCAACAATCGTTTGAAAGGGCAGTGACCCGGTATCTGCATTAAAATCACCACCAATAGCAATTACAGTATTATAAGGATCATTTTTCAGCAGTTCTTCTAGGAGAACTCGAGTTTCTAAGGCTTGTCCGACACGTTTTAGCATTGAGATGAAGAAACCTTCGGCCCATCCTTGATGCGATTTCCAAGTATATCCTTCCTTCTGTCCAGGGATATTGCTCGGCGTTTTGGATTTCAGGTGGAGATTTAAGGCGTGTAATGTTCGGTTATTGGGTAGTCTTACCTGGCAATGAAGTATCGGGCGTTCCCAACTGTACTCCCTGGCTTCATGCTCTTCCGGATCAGCTGTAGCACTGCGCCACATGGGCGCATCAACATGAGCATGGTAGTATTGCTTACAGCTCTCGATGGGCAATTCACTCAGAGTCACCAAGTTTCGCCTTTTGAACGGTTCCTCGCTATCTTTCTTCTTTGTGTAAGTGATGTTGTAGTCCGAGTATCTTGTGTTCTGTAGGAGCTCTTCAAGAGACTCCAGATTACTGACTTCTTGCAGGAATAAGAGATCAGCATCAATCCTTTCGATCATTGGACGAAGGATTTTAAGACGTTTAGCCCACGGTGGGTTTTCAACATTCTTATCAAGGTTCTCCAGATTGAAAGTGGCAATTCTATATTCTGGCGTGGGCCATGTTCCAATATACGGTTCAGATCCTGTATCGGTATATCCCTCTTCTCCTGACATGATTTAATCACCTTTCCGGCGTATATCACCCATGTCATATAAAAAGTACACTGCAAGAAATTGAGGCATCACTTCTAATGCTGTTTAACTCTCCACCTTCAATCATTTAAGTGATGCCAGTAGTCTTTCGGAGCACTTCCCAGAAATCCTGCAGCTATGTTTTTCGACAATTGGACAGTGACTTGTTTTTGAAAGCGTATTCGTACTCGGGCAGTCTTCTCGGAAGTCATCCAAAATCACTGCTATTTTGAGAGCTAAGTACGATATTTTACCAAATTTTTGAAATAGTATACCAAAAAATTTATATAGTAAATCTTTACCAATACTATATGAAAGAAATACCAATATGCAGACGGGTGAAATACTCGGATAAGCATATGGAAAAACGAGGAATGGACAATGGCGTTGCTTTCCGCTCACGAAACAATCGTCTGGGAGCTATTTCATAAAGGGAAAAGCACCAGCGAGATTGCCGACGTACATAAGAACGAGAACTGGAGCCCATCATATGTGTCGCGAGTATTGAATCGAGCGAGAAAGAAGATCGAAAAAGCCTTGCGAAATCATGCTGTAAGTCATCGACTAGACATTGAATCCGTGCTCGATTACAAGGGTCTGCTCATCGGGTACGACTATCAGACTACCTCGCAAGTATTCCTAATCTTCACTTTGGCCCTCGGTATTGTTGTATGGTATAAGCACGCAGACTGGTCTGGAAAATTATGCCCCGAATGTCCTAAGAGGGGTGAGTGCAGAGAAACGCTGGACACAATCATTAAGGAATACGATATCAAGTTGAGACCAGATGAGAAGGCCTTGCCCATGACGGAGCAGTCTGTTACGATATTTCACAAGCTCGCGGCCAAGGAGGTTCCTCGCTACAGGAGAAAAGAAGAATCAAAGGAAGTGGTCGGGAAATGAAAGAAAGAAAGGAAAAGGTGATCAAACCCCCCGTGAGTAAGATATCAAGCGGGAAGGTGTTCAGACCCTCCAAGAAATTCCGAAACAAGATCTTGTTCACAGGCATATCTCTGGCAATAGTGATTTGGACTCTTGTCAATCTAGGGTACCACGGTATTGGCTATCTCGTTGTGACAGATGAAGGGGGCACACTGGCTGACCTGTTTCAATACTCTTGGCTGGTGAATGTGATAGTATGGGGATTCAACCTAAGCTGGCTGATTCCACTATCTATTATCGCGCCAATGTATGTTAACCGTATAGAGTATTCGGTTATCACTGAGTCGGGAGAGGCCATGCCTGAGATCTACGTAAAGAAGGGGGTTCTGAATGTCACTCGCAAACACGTACCATTCAGAACAATTACGAACATCTCCAGTCGAGCCGGGGCGCTCGACCGCCTCTTTGGAATCGGAACGGTTGAGATACAGACTGCGGGCTTCTCAGGCGTGAAGTCAAGAGGAGGACCCGAGGAGAAGATCGAGGGAGTTGTTTTCTATGAGGAAGTTCGAGACTTTATCTTGGCCGAGCTCCGCAAGTTCCGAGCCCCCTATACAACCACAACAGAGGTGGTCCAACCTCATGAAGGAGGAGTCTTGCAGAGGGAGGATCTTGGCCCAGAGATGCTGAGCATACTTCGTGAGATCCGGGATATCTTGAGGAAACAGAAGAAGTAAGATCTTGAGGTGTATAAGACTCTGGAGGTTGATTACTACCCTCCCCCCTTTTTTCGCTGACCTTAATTTTCATCAAGCAATTCAGAAATCAGATTTAGAGTGTTTGTTCTATTTATGGCAGACTCTCCTTCCAAATGCTATTTCTGGGACTAAAGACTTAAATTTATCAGGATTATGGCTAATTGCAGTGTATTGAGAAGGTGTGTTCCTAATGGCTCCGAATGTTGCCGTACTGGATATCGATTCTCTCGCCGAGGCACTTGACCTCATCGGTGGTTTGAATGATCTGAATACGCCTGAGACAAGAGTTATCGTAAAGGTTGGAATCTTCAACGTTGAAACAGGAATTTGTACTACTGTCGACACACTTAATTCAATCATCAATTCCTTCGATAAGGCAACAGATATTCTGGTAGCAGAATCTGACAGCTTTGCTGGACCAGGGCTTGAACGGCTGAAGATATGGGAAGTCTGCTACAATGATAGAGTTGTTCCATTCAACCTATCAGACGACAAGGACAAGAAGACGGTCGATATTGCTGGAGAGAGTGTGCCATTATCCCATATACTATTTGAGCCGAATACTTTCGTCAGCACTCACGTACCCAGAAGATATGAGGATGCTGGAGACGAGGATCTTATGAATATGGGTTCTGTCATCAAGAATCTGCTGGGTCTGATTCCAGATACGAAGAAATTCAGATTCCATGAGCAGCTGCCTGCTGCTCTTCTAGATATGTATGAGGCAATTGGAGGAATAGATCTTGCAGTATTGGATGGAACTCACGTCTTCCTAGGACGAAAGAAGAAGAGAGTAACCGTCTCTCCAAGACTGCTCATGGTTGGGAAGGATGCATTTGCGGTTGAAGCAGTCGGAGTCCACTTGGTTGGTCTTAATCCAACAGAGAATCCTGTACTGCAAGAAGCCAGGAACCGAGGATTGGGTGAGATTAATATTGACAAGATAAATATTCTCGGAGATATTGAAGGGCCAAGAGATATGATTATTCAGGCATTCAGAGGAATTGGTTCCTAGGAAGTAGGCAGTAAGCGAGGAAGAACGAAAATATTACAAATATATAAAAAAAGGGTTATGTCGAGAGCAACTGTGCGGAGCCCGTGCTCCCCTGGAAATTTAACTCAGCCTGTGATTTTCCAAATGCTTCTACTGAGCCTCACCCTTCACCTTAGCGAAGTCTATTCTCAATCTGATTTCCTTACCAGGCTTTATTTGCGCTGAGATCCAAGATTTATCATCCGGAAGCGCTAATGTGCTGCCTATTGTCTCTATAAAGCCTTCAGGTATTGTCATGGCCCATCTTCTCAGGATGGGTGAGATTTCATGTCCCAACATCTCGCTATGAATTGGCACAAGGGATGCTTGGTATTTCTCTTCGCCGAGTTTAGCTGCTTCTCCGACTGCTTCCTGTGCCGCTCCTCCGACCGCTTCCCCCACGTCTCCTCCACGTATTGCTGCCAAGCCTACCTTTGCCGCACTGACTGCTGCCCTCAGTTTACCGAAACCACCCTTTTTCTTGGCTAGGAAAGAGAACGTATAACAACCTTCTCCTCGCCCAGGAGTACATCTTTCGTCAACAGCATAGCTCTTATCGTCATTCTGCATCTTTTCGGCCGCTTCTCTCAGCTTTCGGGTTAACTCTTTGAGAATGTCGCCTATTGCCTTCCCCCCCTTAAGTCCCCTTAAGAGGAACTTTCTGTTGGTTCACAGTATTGAGGTAGGTAATAAATAAATGTTTAGAAAGAGCAAAGATCCTGTTTTGCTCGTGTTTTATTAGTCGGATGAGGGCGATCTAATGGCTTTTGATACGAAAGCTTATTTTTTCTCAAACTGTGTAACAGGCATACCATAACTTCGAATTTCAGCTCCAATTATTCAAGGTTTCTTTAGCTAGAAAAATCAATTTCATCGGTGAGTTTCAAGGTAACTCCTGCTTCATTCAATCTTCTATTCCAAGATTCAATCGATTTCTTTGCGAGTTTTTCGAGTCCATCACGGCTGTGGCCGTCTCTTACAAGAATTACTTCGTAACCGAGTTCTTTTGCTCCTCTACAAGTAGCTTGAACACAATTATGGGTCCAAATTCCTACGATTACCAATTGGTTTATTTTTCTTGCATCTAATTCTTTTTTGAGGTTTGTGTTTTCGAAAGCATTGGGTTTTTCCTTTACTATAAACGTATCATTATCGTCAACTTTCAATTCTGGATGTAATTGCCACTCAACAGAATCTTCCACTAGCCGGGAGCTACAATGTTGAATAAAAAACACAGGAATATGTGCGAAATGTGCACCGTCAATTAGATGGTTTATGTTTCTTAGTAATTGATTTTCTTTGTATATTGGTGTCGAGCGAATGAAAAGTCCGTATTGGACGTCGACTACTACTAA
>JBHLPL010000148.1:0-2973 GCA_048939465.1 Promethearchaeota archaeon
ATACTACCGCCGGCTTCAAACTCCCATATTTTTTCTAACGGCGGTCGAGCAGTTGATTCAGCAACTTCTGCATGTTCCATCAGATTACCCCCAATCTATCGAGAATTTCCCCATACTTGGAGACCCATCTTTATAGTTTGCGGCTTATTTCTTGATCCCTATAAATAAAGCTTTTTTCAAAAACTCTAAAAAGATTTTAAGGTCTAATTCTTCATATTCTTTCTTGCCATGACAAGAGTCGGTTTTAAAGAAGTTGAGCAAAATATAATCGATCGTGGCTGGTTTCGCTTTGGTGATAAAGAATTTGAATGTCCTGGAATAAGAGAAAAGGAAATAAGATTTTATCTGGAGAACACAAAGTTACCACCCCCATGCGATAAATGCTATAAGGCTTTGATCTTCTGGAAAGCCGGCTACTCAGAAGATAACGTTACAAGATTCTTGCAAATGATTGATTCCTTTGAGGACAAATTCAGGGGAAAGCTAAACGCGAGGGTTATTGTTTTCTATTTCAGAAAAAAAGCCAGAATGCTAAAATTCCTCAACAATTTGAAAAACAAAATGCAGGGTTTCAAAGTTAAAGGTAGAATTGAATGGAGAAGAGCTTGTAGAGTTTATCAGGCATTGAAACCAGAGCTTTGGAGAAATGAAAAGGAGTTTGCTCCCGATACCTAGCTATGTGTTCTAAGCAAGTCATAAATCACTTGAATAATTGCAGACGGAGAATTGACTAGCTTAAGAAATCACTCTCAATTCCTAGGAGTGCGCTTTTTATAAAACATGAGCAATATAGGCCGGAGAGGTGAGTAAATTATGTCAGGAGAAGAGGGATATACTGATACTGGATCTGAACCGTATATTGGAACATGGCCCACACCGGAGTATAGAATTGCCACTTTCAATCTTGAGAACCTCGATAAAAATGTTGAAAACCCACCGTGGGATAAACGTCTTAAACTCCTTCGTCCAATGATTGAAAGGATAGATGCTGATCTCTTATTCTTACAAGAAGTCAGTAATTTGGAATCTCTCGAAGAGCTTCTTGAGAACACAAAATACTCTGATTACAATATCACTTATACAAAGAAAAAAAATAGCGAGGAACCGTTCAAAAGGCGGAACTTGGTGACTCTGAGCGAATTGCCCATCGAGAGCTGTGAGCAATACTACCATACTCATGTTGATGCGCCTATGTGGCGCAGTGCTACAGCAGATCCGGAACAGCATGAAGCCAGGGAGTACAGTTGGGAACGCCCAATACTACACTGTCAGGTAAGGCTACCCAATGGCCGAATAATGCATGCCCTAAATCTCCACCTAAAATCCAAAACTCCAAGCGATATCAGCGGACAAAAGGAAGGATTTACTTGGAAATCACATCAAGGATGGGCCGAAGGATTCTTCATCTCAATGTTAAAACGGGTCGGACAGGCCTTAGAAACTCGAGTCCTCTTAGAGAAATTGCTGAAAGATGATCCTTATAATACGCTCATTGCTATTGGCGGCGATTTTAATGCGAACATCGGGTCGCTGCCCTTCCAAACAATTGTTGGAAGTGTTTTGGAGACTGATAACCCCGATTTGCAATGCACCGTAATGATTCCATGTGAATATAATGTCCCCGCTGAACAACGATATACGCTCTTTCACAGAGGAAAGGGTTGTATGATAGATCACGTCATTGTTTCGCAGGCCCTTTTTGCATACTGGAATGAGACTGAAATCTTCAACGAAGTCCTACCAGACGAATCTTTAGCATACAAGGGAGACAAACTGTATCCTGAATCAGATCATGCTCCGGTAGTCGCTCGGTTCCGCAAAGATCCTAAATGGTTTGGTGGAACTTCTTAGCAGTTTTGGAGAACTTAGGACGTTTTAAGCACTAATTCGGCTTGTCTCAGTGTTTTCCACTCCAAGGCTTTCCGCAGATTTGATTCCCACGAAGACTATTGCTCCCGTAATTCCGGCGATGATGACCATTATTACTCCGACGAATGCCAGATGTATTGTGAAAGCAAACACTCCTGCTATCGTGTAAACCACTCCGGTATAGGTCATTCCTTTGCTTAACCACGGTCTACCAGCGTTGACAATCTTGCGGTTTGCTATGAATAGCGCTGCAATCAACAACATCGCTATTGCTCCAAACACATCTTCTAAGACTATCAGAATCCAGCCGAAGCTTAAGAGCTCATAATGGTAGGCGGGCCAGCTAAATGGTATATCGGTCCAGTGCTCGAATGAATAACCGATCAATGTGAGTGAGATCACACCCGATATGATGCTAATTATCATGACAGTGTTTGCAAGCCCTAAGAAAGCAGCAAGCATAAATCTGGGTCTGAGGGCTGAAGTACGGTTTTCATCGGATCTTAGCCGTATTTTGGTCAGGGAGTTGAGGAGCAACAGAACAGAAAGAAGGAATATCGCAGAATTCAGAATCCTGACAAAGCTCGGCAAAAAAACTTCCATGAGATAGGCAAATTGAGTATCCGGGATGAGGAAGTCAAACACTTGATGTAATGGAACAAAATCATGATAGCCTGTGAGATAGAAACCAAAAAGTGATACTAGGTAGAAAATCCCTGCTCCGTAACCAACGGGGTAGTAGATCAGACTGGAAAGATATAGAAAGGTACCGACAGTTATAATACCGCTAATTCCGATGGCTATTTGGCTTACGAGACCTCTTGTAGAACCTCCCCTCATCATTCTTGTTCGCCTTTTCTCCCTTTCTAGTTATCACTCCATCGAATAGAAAAGATGATATCTGCTAATCACTTATTGACCATACGGAAACTAGCGAGTCCTTTAAGATTGCGATCTACCTGGTAATAAAGTTCTGGAAATTCTTCTTTTGTAAACACTCTAAGGGCTTCCTCATAGGCTTTTTGTGATCTGCCACAGTTCTGGGCTTTATGTCGCCTTTTCGAGAATTGCTATATATTGCTGGTTTCCTGAATCTATGTATTC
>JBHLPL010000075.1:0-4647 GCA_048939465.1 Promethearchaeota archaeon
ATGTCAAGCATTCCAGAAAGCATGTCCCGGTATGTCTCTATTACATCAATAATTTGGATTGTGTGGTCGTAAACATCTCTGAGATATATGCCTGTAGATTCATGAACAAGTGAAAACTCTTGTCTTCCCAACTTGCTGACTATCTCTCTTAAAGGCCAGATTGATTTGCGCATAAATATCATATCTCTTTTCAGCCTATGAATCGCCTGTAGTGTTTCGCCGGTAGGGTTGGCAATCAGCTCATCTTCAACATCTTCTGTCTTTTCTTCAAGCTTCTCCAAGACTGCAAAATAATTGTCGACAATTATGTCGATCAGGAGATAAGCAAGATAGTCTGCCTCCATGGCTCTAATGCGCCCTTTTCCAGTCTTAATTCTCTCTCGGATTGGATCGAAAACGTCCCCCCCACTTTCTTGAAATGAAATAACGTAGTTAGAACCCAAGACTATGCTGATTTGCTCCCCCTTTACTTTATTGCTCTCTGTATCCAGATAAAACATCTTCAAGGTCAAAAAGATGTAGTCTCCAAAATCCTCCATCTTCGGACGTTGCTCTGTATTCGTGATATCTTCCAAAATTAGGGGGTGTAGCCCAAGACGATTTCCTATTTCTTCTATGATTTCGACCTGATGGACACCGTCTATGTTGATCCAGGTGATGGTTGGTCTGCTCTTGAGTGGAAAGCATTCCTCAATCGACTTTAAGTCCTTTTCCTGAAACTGAGTTTTGTTATAGCTGATGACTTCAATCCTTACCTTCTCGATCCTCTTCTCTCCTACGTGAACAAGAGTTCCTGGTGGAAGGCCCACCTTTCTTGACCCTTCTTTGAAGAATCTACTCAAGATAATCTACCTTTCAAAGATTGTTAGAGTCGATCACAAATATGCTCCGCTTTTGCCCCTAGACACCGAACTCGAAACCTGTTCTGAACGAGGATCAGACTAATTCTCTCGGTACGTCAGCTCCAATTCTAAATCTCGCCGAGTTCGTTTGCCAGACTCTCAACAAATTCTCCGCGTTTGTCTAATATTAATCTAGGATCTTTCACCACCAAATAGAAGGTAAAAATGTTTTTTATCACACCCGCCCTGCCAACTTCGCTGAATCCAAATATTGGAACATGACCGAAGGTGCCCTCCCAATCCTTACACACCTTCTCAAAGACTCTTCTCACGGTATTTATCTTGAATTCAGTCTTGACGGGGAAATCGAAGTTATAGATGTAGAATCTCTCCCCCTCAGACAATAGCTTCCTAAGTCTGTCCCTCAGTCCCTTTTCATCCGATGGGGAGATTTCATCTCCCATGATCGTACTCAGTCTATCTTTGGAGATCCTGTAGTTCACGACATCGGAGGATAAGACTTTGCTGTTAGGTATAAGTGTTTTTGTGTAGTTGAAAGTCAGAATCTTGCTATGATTCAATGTAATCTCTTCGATCACTCCCTCTACATCTCCGACCTTAACATAGTCTCCGATCTGGAAAGGCTTACTGATAAGAATATAGAAGCCAGCAATGATATTCCCTACGGCCTGAGCGGAAGCCAAACCTATTGCAGTTCCAATCAGAGCCGATACGCTCACAAGCCAGGCTGGGTCGATATAGGCTCCAATAAAAGTCGATGAAATGACCGTTAAAGTCAAGACAATGGCAATGACTACAATTATGATTCTGAAAAACAACACGATTGTGTTGGCTGAAGCGGGAGACAGGCCGAGATCGATATACTTCCTTCTAAGATTTTTGACGAGAATTCTGTGAAGCAAATACAACGAAAGAATTACTATTCCATACACGACAAGAATGCCAAAATTGGCCCAAAAATAGACAAGGTAGTCGTAGAGAGCTTGCAAATTGTAACCCACCGTATTAATCATCCATTCTGCGAAAGATTCGAATTCATCATCTGAAACCTTAAAACATGTATAATGATTATGCGCAGAATATAACATTTACGCTAGTACCGTCTGAAGGTGGGGGGGATCTTATCAGGGAAGACAGAAAGTCCCAACTGGCTTGTGGGCTCAATATAGCTGTAGGTCTGGCTACCATCATTCTATCGATCCTGGTTGTGATATGTCCTGCTCTCGCCATATTCGCTTTGGTACTCATTCTTCTATTCTCCTCGCTTCTCGCAAGGGTCGCAAGAATCGCTACGGGACTCCTCGGTGGATATCTTCCGATGAAAACGGGGAGCTATTGCTGTAGCAATAGGAAGACTGAGAAACTGGTTTTGAACTTATTTATTCTAAGTAATCTCCACTTTGACAACTTCACTAATCTTGGAAATTTCGGCAAGAATAGCCTCAGTGTCTCTTGGATGGAAGCGTACTGCAAGAGTCAAGTAATATTCACCACGTTCTTTATCGAAGGATGTCCTTTCGATTTTGACTATATACCTAGATAGCTTACTTTTCAAATCTCCGAGAACAGACATGTCATTAAAAAGAATTGTCAATAGGCGTTGATGAATTCCTATTCCCTTCCTCTCAAATATGCGATCAGTAAGGATAATGATCCAAATTGCAGAATACATTCCGATAGCAGCTTCATATATGCCGGTTCCCACAGTTATCCCAAAAGCTGCACTCGCCCAGAGAAGTGAGGCCGTTGTCAACCCTAAGGCTCTGCCTACTCCTCGAAAAATTGCACCTGCACCCAAGAAGCCAATACTCGTGATTATCGCCGCTATGATTGCGATGGGCGAGTCAAATAAGATGATTCCCATAGTCGTCAAAATACAGCTCCCTGTAGAGACAGCCGTAAATACACCAAAACCGATGGCTTTGTGGCTGTACTGACGTTCAACACCTATGAGTAGCCCCCCAGCCAATGCTATGACCATATTGATTACTTCTTCGAGTAAGCTCATCTTTACATCCTTCGAAAAACCAATTCTTCTGTTAGCGGGAAAAATGCATCTTGAGGAATTTCTGCTCCACCTCTCTGATGTTGAACTAAGCAGATATAAGGGTTTTTCTTGTAATAGGGTGGAATTAGTCGACAGAACTCAAATCTTGTTAATCAATGTGACTTATGAATCGCTTTGGACCAACATTTGTCGGTCATGGCGAAAATTATAAAATCGAATACGTTGTGTAATTGGATATATTCTAAAATAGGTCAATGAGATGAAAATGATCAATTCTTCCAGTGAAAAGAAATTTAGAGTCTTATTCTTGGGTTATTATGATTCAGTACGAACTCATATTGCTGAAGCATTCTTGCAGGATCTGTATGGCGAGAATTTTGAGGCCTACAGTGGCGGCGTTGAAATCAGAGAGCCAAATCAATATGCAATTGACGTTATAGCAGAAATAGGAATAGATCTTTCAACTTACACCCCCGAGAATATCGATGATATTATCGCCAAAGAGTTCTTTGACTATGTTGTGACGCTCTGTGATGAAATTGAAAGACTATTCTTGAAAAACATAAGATGAGACTTTCAAGGACAAATAGCTTTTATGTTGGAACAGAGTACTAGTATCCAGAATTATTGAACACGGAAGAACTCATCAAGGGATGCTGAATCCATTGAAAGATGAGAAATTTCTAAAGAAAATCTTTGTTCCGATAGATGGGTCGACTTCAAGCCTTATGGCTCAAGAAACGGTGGCGATGGTTGCTAAAAAGGCTGGCGCAACCGTAACGGTTTTGCATGTTATACCACCTCTCCTAAGCATAGCACTGCAATTGGACTATGGCGTCCCCGCCGCTACAATGAAAGATATTCTAAGCTTCTTTGAACAGAAAGCTGACAAGATATTGGGTGACGCAAGATCTTTTTTTGACAAAAAGGGAGTAAATATAGATGCAAAAAAAGTTGTTGATAGCCATCCAGCTGATAGCATAGTTGAGTTATCAGAAAAAGATTATGATGTAATTGTCATAGGTGGTCGCGGTGAGTACGAAAAGGATCCACACTCGCTTGGAAGCGTAACAAAAAAAGTCATCAGGCATGCCAAGTGCCCGATATTGGTAGTCAAAGAAATTACTGCTTTATCAAACATGCTTGTATATGTTGATGGCTCCGAAAATTCGGTCAGAGCCGCAGATTACGCCGCTAAGCTAGCCGAGAAATTGGATTCAAAGATTACTCTTCTTAGTGTTCAGTTGCGGCGATTGTTCGATTTATCGCCGGAAAGCGCCGAAGATATGTGCGGACGAATCTTTTCAAAGGCTCTGGATGCCATTGAGAAAAGGAGATTAGAAATCAGTAGAGTTATTGAGTTTGGTCACCCGTCGAAAATTATAGCTGAGGCTGCCAAAAAAGGGAAGTATGACGTAGTCGTTCTAGGCAGAAAGGGCCTGGGGACGATAAAAAGATTCTTGCTTGGAGACGTGGCGGAGAGCGTCAGCTGTAAGGCAGAGTGCTCAGTTCTGATGGTTCCATGAATACGGCCCCCTAGTTGGTAGCCAGAATTCTCAGACTGGTTCGCAATCGACTGGGATTCGATGAGTACTGGCATACAAACAGGATGAGCAATTCCTTTTTCGTAGTCTATTACCGTCCAGAAAGAAGGCTCTTTCATCCAAGTTATGAGATTCTAAGTGGTGCGGTGCAATATACCCAACCTCTGACTGAAAGCTCCCTTTGATAGCCAGGGTGGCCTATGCAACTAGCATAACGTATCCTACTGCAATC
>JBHLPL010000075.1:4657-9397 GCA_048939465.1 Promethearchaeota archaeon
GGAAGTATTATTCCACTATATTTCAGATAATTCGCGAGGCTCAGCGGCTTGCCAGATCTCTTCAGAATATCTGAAGCAATTATGCCGCTCGGAGAACCGATTGGAAGCAGATTGCCGCCTATTAAAGCACCTGAAAGAATGGACCAGACCAAGGGATTCAGTCTAAGCCCGTATGTAATGCTGAGCTCCAATGTGACCGGAAGGAACGTAAGGGTGACAGGTATGTTATCAACTATGCCTGAAAGCAACCCACCTATTAGTACTAGAAGTATTATTGCCAAAGGTATATTGCCTCCCACAACTGTTGCGAGTGCTCCGGCAATTGCTGAAAGGACCCCTGCTGCCTCGACTCCGCCTACCGTAATGAACAAACCTATGAAGAAGAGTATGGTCTCCCATCTGACCTTTCCAATAGACTCCTCTATCCTCCCAGACAGGAGAAGCATTGCTGCAGCACCTATCAGGGCGGCAAAACCTATTGTAATTCCAAATGAAGGTCCTACAACAAATAGAATAATAACACCAAACAGAATTGCTGCAGAGCTATAAAAGAAGCGTGTGTCGCTTACCACAGTCCATGCGTCGAAGGCATCCAAATCAGCTCGAATTTCCTCAATCCTCACAGCGGGGGGAGTAACCAATTTTTTGCTGGTTAATCTTCTCAACACAAAAAGAAGGGCCAATAAAAGAATGACTGCAAGTGGAAACCCAATGATGGCAAACTCAGAAAATGTTATGCCGACTTGAGCTGCTACGAAGATGCTAGGGATTGAAGAAGTAACTAAAGCCATCCCCGACGTATTAGCGACAAGAATCTCCGCGATCATATAGGGTATTGGATCGTATTCCAGTATATCGCAGGCTATCATTGTTAGGGAACCGATAATTAGGATCGAAACAATGTTTCCAATTATTGCAGTAAGGAGAAATGTGAGCAAGCAGAGTGTAAGCAATAACCTTGCAGGACTCTCTCCTACTCTCTTAATAGTCTGGATTGCAATAAACTGGAAAAGTCCACTTTCGCGTGCTACCTCTACTATGATAAATATCCCAACAATAAGAAACAGGGTCTCCAAATCGATAAAATGAAGTGCGTTTTCAAATGAAAATAAGCCGGTTACTAATCCGGCGATTGTTGTTGCTATTGCTCCGATCAAGGCTGCAAGAACTCGAGGGATTTTCTCTGTAAGAATCAAACCATAAACTACAATCAGAATACCCACGAAAATCCACATCGACATAAACATAACCTCGGTCCACACATATGATTGACTCTCTTTAGCATGAAATGTTTTTGTCGCTTTAATATTTTTCTAGAGACAGAGCAGCATTCCTTCAAAATTAACTGGAGATGGCTGTACTCAATCTATCCACTTCCCAGAATCTGAACACTAAATCTAATAGTTGAAGGAATTATAAGAAAAAACACGATTATTATATGCGGTTGATCGGTCAGTTGCAACTACTTCTTCTGCTGTCCTTTGGGTTTTTCCTTTCCTTTCTGCTTTGCTTTACCCTTCTTCTTGCCCATTTTTCCACACCTCCTGTTTTGATCGCTGATTCTCTTTCAAACTACTCAGATTTCAGTCGTCTTCCTCTTCTTCCTCTTCATCCCAGTCTTCTTCCTCTTCGTCCCAGTCCTCGTCCTCTTCCTCTTCATCCCAGTCTTCTTCCATTTTGAACATGGCATCACCCTTTTTGATATTCCCAATAGTTGTAATTCAGATTAATCTTATTGGCACAGAGAAAGAAGTTTCTTTGGGACGGAATTTGGCAATAATCACAATTCTTGTTTTGATTTCCGAAATTTAGGGATTTTTTCAGAAGGTTTGGCAAAAATAAGGCGAAAATCAAACGATTCTCTTAGAAGGATGCCTATCTTGGGTTTTCTGATCCGACACAATCTCCTGCCAATAGAACGATAAGCTTTTAACAGCACCTTTACTAGATTCACTTTTGCTATTTCGATTGAGATAGATCCTGGTGAGGGCTGAGGCAGACCCATACCGCCAGTCTGTTCAGAGATGTTTACAATATCCGATTTCACCACAGATACAGAGAAAGGGAATCTATACACAAAAAGAAGCCTCTAACGGGACAAAAAATGTATGAAAGAAAACCTGAATTGAAGTGTCCCAAATGCGGGAGCACTAATATAAAAGAACTAACCACAGAAGAACAGCTGTATAATGAAGTTGTATACGTGTGCAAGGACTGTGAAGAGATATTTTGTACCTAACGACGTGGTGCCCCTCGCAAGTGTTGGTGTAAAGATATGGTGACTCGCTTCAATCCGAAAGACAGAATCACTAGCATAAAGGCCATATCATTTGATGGTGATGGGACTCTCTGGGACTTCGAAAAGGTAATGCGACATTCTCTCCATCACGTAATAAGGGAATTGCAGAAAATCGATGTTCATACTGCCAATAAGCTGACCGTAGAGAAAATGATAGAAGTTAGAAACAGAGTAGCTGCCGAATTGAAGGGCAAGGTCACAAATCTCGAGAAGGTTCGCTTTGAGGCCTTTCGACAAGCTCTAAAAGAAATCGACAGACCAAACGATGAGTTGGCAGTCTACCTCAATGAAGTTTATTTAAAGCACCGTTTTGAGGACATAGAGCTTTTCGATGACGTCCTTCCAGCTCTCAATACGCTAGGAGAAAAATATACCCTTGGACTCCTTTCTAATGGTAATAACTATCCTGAAAGTTGCGGTCTGAAGGACATATTTCAATTTGTAGTTCTCTCACAAGACCACGGTATAGAGAAACCTGATCCAAAGTTATTCCTAATTGCATTAAACGAAGCCGGATGTTCAAGGCAGGAGTTGCTGCATGTTGGTGATTCCTTACAAGACGACGTCGTCGGTGCAGCCAATGCCGGCATTAAGTGTGTCTGGCTAAATAGAGGTCAGATGAAAAGAAAAACAGGATTCAGTATCGAATATGAGGTTTCTTCCCTGCTGGAACTACTTGAAATCCTCTGAATCCGTAATAGCTCCAGCCATTCGTGAGACTTCATAGAACTTCGGGGAGATAATTAGATTCTCGAGCCATCATTCATATACTTTCTCAATCTCCTTGTGCCACTCCATTGCATCCAGTTCCACATCTCTATCCCTTGATGGTACACCCATTATCTTGAAGACCTCGTGTTGGACCAGTAACTTCATAATCTCGTTGCTGCCCGTCCATATCGATGCTAGTCTCATGTCTCTCAGAAGTCTTTCAATCGGATAGACCTGCGTATAACCTATCCCCCCTAGGATTTGCATAGCAGTGTTCACAATCTCCCATCCAGCGTCGGTTGCGAAGTACTTTGCCTCACTTACAAGCCGTCGCGGATCGACAGGGAGACCCTTTGCCGCTTCATCTGCAGCTCTGGCTGCTGTATATACAAGTGCCCTGGCCGCATCAAGCTTTGTAACACTCTCGGCTATCTTGAAATTGACGGCCTGAAAGCTACGAATAGGCATTCCAAACGCCTTTCTTTTCGTTGAGTATTTTATTGCAATCTCAATAGCTGCTCTGGCGGTCCCTATCGCTCCTGCAGCAGATGTCAACCTTTCCGGAACCATCATTCGATTGAATATACTCCTTCCGCTATTTAGCTCTCCTACTCTATATTTGTCGGGCACCTCAACATCTTCAAAGACTATTCTTGCTGTCCCCATTCCCCGAAAACCAAGAAGGTTATACAATTCTTCGACTCTTACACCCATTTCCTTTTCAACTATGAATGCTGTCAAAGCCTCACGTCCTGCTTTTTTCGGATCGGTCCTTGCGTAAATCAAATAGAAATCTGCGACTTTACCGCCTGCGATGAATCTTTTTTCTCCGTTTATTGTCCATTTGCCACCTTTCTTTTCGGCTCTTGTCGTCGTGCCAAAGAAGTCGCTTCCTCCTCGGGGTTCAGTTAGGCCTTCTGCAGAGATTTTTTCTCCGGCGATTATTGGCTTTAGAAATTCTTGTTTCTGCCATTCAGTGCCAAACTGATTTAATGCTTCTCCTACTATGGTTGCCATAGCGTAGCTGCATCCAAGACCCATGCCGAGCACGCCAACTTCTTCCAGAGCAATCATCTCGGCGGTCCATGTCATCTGTCTTCCCCCGTATTCTTTTGGGAATCGAAGTCCAAGGAGCTTTCTGTTTGCTGCCTCGCGAATGAACTCGAAAGGGTAATCTATCTCATTTCTATCCATCTTTCTGAGGAGCTCTGAATTCACACTCTTTGCAAAATCTTTAACTTCCTCTCTTAGTCTGATTTCAGGTTCAGTGCTCAAAAAATCATTTTCTATCATAGTTCTGCCTCCCACTCCGACAATTCTCTTGTCCAGTTTTTCAGTTAGTCAGACAAGGATTTTTTTGATTTCCCTCTAATGAAGAAGTAGTATAATAGACTCATCATGGAGAGCAATGGGCTCAGAACAGTCTTTAGCAGGGAGATAGCTATAAGGAGAAATGGATAGAAATTGGGATTAAAGATCTTTGAATAAGGGCGGGAAGTTGGATAAAACCGTAGAGATATCCAAGTTTGCTGCTCTTTTGCTGCTTTATCTAGATCTGCTCCATGGGCGGAACACAATATGCATGGTTTTTCGATTCTGAAAAACAGTAAGGGCAAACAAAAAGTCAGGGAGGTTGCTCATCGATGACCGTATCTTTTGAGGTTGATTCAGGGTTTCTTAAGAATAGGACACCAAAGAGCAGGGTCGGAGCCGAAAGGATCAGTACAAAT
>JBHLPL010000076.1:0-9341 GCA_048939465.1 Promethearchaeota archaeon
GTTTTCGGACAGAAGGCTTTTCTTTTAGCGGTTTCCTCATAATGAACAAGTACTTAAACCCTCGCAGATAGAAATTAAATCTTCTCGCCCGACCGTACCATAAACCAGTATGGGAAGTCTGCCCCCTTCTGGTTACGCAAACTGTATCTACGGTCTCGAAATATCTACACAGTCTTCTGTATACCTCGAAACCAACTGGTGTGAATCTTTTCTTGACCCATTGATCGCCTATCAGCCATCCTAATACCTTTCCTCTCTTTAAGATTCTGTGGCACTCTTTCATTACTTTCTCAAGTTCATCATAAAACTCCTTTTTCTCACTTGAAATCTTACCAATACAATCCTGATGTTCATTATACCTAATATTGTCTCCATATGGTGAATCCACAAAAATCATGTCGGCACTCTCGTCGTCAAGCGGAATACTCCTGGCGTCGTTTTGTCTAATATCGGGCCGGACAGGAGCTATATCATATCCAATAACTTTTCTCTTTTCTTCTTTACAAACATCTATCGTCGTGCCGCTTCCACACATGGGGTCTACAACTAGGTCTCCAGGATCAGTATACCTCCAAATCAGGTTGTAGATTATTAAGGCAGGCGTTACTCCCGGATACTTGTTATCCCCCTTGGGCGTGATACCGTAACTTTGCTTTGGAAAATCCCAAAGGTTTGTGGCCTCAATGAGAGGAATCTCTTCTTCGATGTCTACTTCTTTAATCTTTTTTCTGATCTTCTTTTTCAGTTCGGAAAGTTGGCGAATGGATTCCTTGTCTTGCGCTTTTTGTGCTGTATTTAATAATGTAGAAGCAGGTATGAAGAGATCCAGAAAACTGTCCAATTTCCTGCCAAACAACGGATTGCTTCTCTTTATTCTAAATCTAGTTAGGATTCTCTTTGCATCATTTAGCCTTATTTTCTCCCCAAGAACTTCAACCTTCACTTGATATGGGTATTTTCCATTCCATGCGTCAGGTTGAACATTTAGATCTCCATTTGAAACAGCTTTGAAAACCCCATATAAGGAGTCTGTGTCCAGATTGTTTAGAAAAAGAAGATCTCCTCTCCTTATTCTAATAACAATTGGACCATAGGCTCTTCCGGTCCCAAATAATGACCTTCCGAGGCACTCATCTTCAGTTTTTGTAGTGCAGGCAAAAATGAAGCCACGAATTAGTTGCTCCTTTTGTATCTCTTTCATTGAGTGTTCTCCCGTTAGAATATTTCTGAGCTCATTCTAATGTTCCTTGGATGGATATATTACCATACCATATTTCTTTTATAAGCATGATGAGGAGTAGCTATTGCGGTATGAAATCATTCGAATAGGTAGTTGTTTTTTTCTTTTGCTGCTTGTCTCCTTGCCTTTTTATATTTGCTTTAAGAGAATATAATGAGAAGGTCTAGTGTGGGAATTTGATGAGGGTTTTTGAATTTATTCCAGGGAATTTGCTAGGGTGTGATATTAAGATAGAGCAAATAATGAATTCTGACGAATTCAAGTGTGGTGGCTGCAATTGGAAGACTGGCCGGTTTTTTGTGGCTGCTGAGTCTGAGGAAGAAGCCATAGACCTACTAAAACGCGGCGATGCAGGTATGTGTGCTGAGTGTTTTGCCAAAATGCTAACTGAAGAGAAATGGGAACTCTTCGAACCAGAAATATGAGAGGAGACCTGAAAGCATCTGCTGAGATAATATGTTCAATAATATTCAGTGAATTTGAAAACAAATGAAGTTTGAGTCGTTTCTGAGTTACTATGTCATGAGTTCTTTTTTCAATGTCGGCTGTTTAATCTATGAATTCTCTTTTTGTCTCACAGGGCTTGACATCTATCAAAACCGGGTGTTTGAACTGAGGGGATATTGCCAAAGCCTGCCCCACACTGAGAGCTGGAACTGCCGACCATATTTCTTCAATGACCCCACCAGTGGTATCCTTTATTGCATTGATATTTCCCCGACTCTTGATTGAGTGAACAATCCTCGTGTTGCATAACTCAAATATCTCCTGTGGTAGATGAGAAGGTTGTTGAGAAATAAACCCCAAGCATAGCCACCTTTTTCTGCCTCGTCTAGCAATTATCTTTAACATATCTATGGTAGAAGTCATCTTGTCTCTGGCTTCTCTGCTAATGAAAGTATGCGCTTCTTCGATTAACAGGAGAGTTTTTGGAGTTTTATCTGGAGCTTCCAATTTTCTCAGGAATATCTTTCTCAAAATAGATGCTATTACTACATTTTTGACATAATCACTGCTACTGCTTACATCGATAACACTGACCTTTCCTGGTTCTAACAGTTCATTTACGTCTATCTCACCCACATCCCTGTCGAATATCCCCAGTCTTTCAAGTTGTTTTATCTTGCCTACCAGCGCATAACCTGTTGCCTTCACAATCTTTCTATCATTTATCATTGAAAACAGTGTCTTCGTTGCTTCCCCAATTGTGTAGTCGTGCTCTTCAAAACTCGTTCCTTCTATGAATTGAACGGCCTTGCTCTTCTTCTTCGCAGTCTTCTTCTTCTTTTCTAATTCGTCCACCAGATTACTTAAACCCCTTTGCTGAGGCTCTGTAGCTTGTACTAGTTCAAAAAGAACATAGAGATCGACACTGCTGAACTTTATGTCAAATTTCCTGGCACCTCTTCTCTTTTTGCCGTCTACCAATGGAACATCGCCACAGCACGGATAGTATACTGAAAAATCGGATAAACCATTAGGTCTCCTCTTGTATTTCTTTAGTTTTTCTATCAGCTCCTTAGTCGGATTATCCATCCCGACATATTCGCCTTCAACATCCACAACTATGACGGCATACTCTGCTTTACTTGCCTCCTCGATAATCACTTGCGCTGTGTTGGTCTTCCCTGATCCTACAGTTCCGAAAATTCCTATGTTTCTGGGTAGTACTTTCTTGTTTTGACTGTTAAGATAGATGTCTGCCTGGTCATAACCCACTATTTTTCCCATATATAGATCTCCTTCGACGCCTATCAATTCGCTGACTTCTTTTTGCTCCAACTCTGCAACTTTAGACTTTGGTGTTGGTCTAGTATTTGTTGCAACTAGCCTATTATCGACGAGTTCTCCAAAAATCTCTATACGACCCAGTGCGTAGTAATTAGGCGTTACAGGGAACTGATCGCCTTTAATTATAGTGGTCTGGGCCACTGCAGAATCTCTTCCAACCTCTTCAGGAATATAGAACGGCCCTTCCACAACCCGTCCAATGAATGTTTTTCCATCACCTTCGATCTTTACGTATCTATTACGTAACACGGCCGAGATTTTGTCTCGGTCGACTAGAAATTCAGAGATATTATTAGGTAAACCAGATCTATCAAAATGGATGTGCCCGATCATAATCCTCACCTTCTTCTCGTACGTGTTTCTTCAATTTCGCTTCCAAGGACTGAGGGATGTACTTTCGCCATCTTGAACTCAATCTTTCTTCTAAAATCACCAGCAGCCAGAAGCTTGGAGCAGATTGCGTCAGCATAATCTATTAACATCGGGAAACCCCGTAGAGATTGGTAGCTAGAGTCTTGAATTATGAGGGCTGCAGCCTTATCAAAAACATCTTTGTGAGCCTCGAATACGTAGGGCTTATCCCCCACCTTGTATAGGCCAATCTTAATCTTGGATACCGATTTATCCCCGAAGTCCTTCATCATTTCTTCATCTTCTTTCTTAAAATGGGCCTTCTCGAGATAGTCATCCCACTCGGCAATTAGTGAGCCGCAATCCATATATTCGAACCTATCAAGAACCTCTCCGGCATTTAGCAGATTCAGTCTTCGTGTACTTGATATTACTCCAATGACATTCGTTGCTTCGACGAGTTCCTCTGCTAATTCAAGTGAAACCTCCAACGCATCTTTGTACTTTTTGAATCTGCCTGTCCTGAGTTCGAAAGGTATTAGGGGACCATGGACAAATTTCCACTTTTCATCTCTCTGCAATACTATGTTTCTTTCCTCAAATAGCATAATGGCTCTAAGCAGTATGTTTGTCATATCATGATCCTTGAGTAGATTAGAAAAATGCTCCATAGCTGTCTTCGACTCTTCTGCGAACTTTCTTTCTGATATGAAAATAACACGTTCTACTCTATCGTTTCTGTAAGATGTCGCTACAACACCAATTCTGCATCTGGTGCCGGTAGCCATGTTGTAGTTCGAAATAGTCCCATCCACAGCACACACATTCGATTTGAATAACTCATTCTTGGCCCACTCTAGATCTTCTTTTGAGGGAGTCTTAATTCTTTTTTTAAAATTGGGATCTGACAATAGTTCCTTCTTCAGTTGTCTCTTTCTTTCAACAGAATCCTTGATGTCTTGTTCAATAATCTTGTCAGATTTCTCCAAGTAACCCTCGAAATTCGACCAATCTTTAGAGTATACGAGGTCTCTAAAGCTTTTGCGACTCCCCATGCGACCCCCCCATAATCTAGTAGTTAATAGATATGTGAGAACAATCAATATAAGATTTACCGACGAAAAGTATAGAATTCAATTTCAAACTTGGATGAGCCTTTTTGGAATCTTTCTTAACATTAACACCTAGGAAAACTCAAGATTGAAGGTCTCATATCAATCTGTGGAAACCAATTTCAACGTTTCCGTCCTTTATTCCCCTTCTCTCAACATCACAAATGAAATCTTCACTGAAGCCCGATTTTAGATAGCTCATAAAGGTCCGACCAAGGGCACCCAGAATTGCGATGGCTCCAAGACCTGAAACATTATAGAAGCAACCCCTCATTCTCATCCTAAAACCTCTTTTTAGATCTTCGTTCACTCCTTCTGTGAAGAAATATCTGTACTTGGCCCCCCCACCGGACCAATATTCCTTTCCGGAAAAGAATCCGATTGCACTTGAGGGCCTTAACGCCAATAGAACATCAGCGATAATCTTGTCCAATCTGTGGACCCTCCAGTGCTCTGCGATTTCATCTTCCATTTTTGCCTCGTACCTGTGTAGGGGATCAAATGCATCTACTAGGCCGTACCATGCAGAAATTATGAAAAGCTTTAGTCTGCCTTCTCGGATTGAGCCCAAAACGTCGTTGAGGTCAAATTGCCTGTAGATGGTTCCTTTGTAGAGGTGAATTGCCGAAGTCTTAGGAGAATTAAGATCTATATCAACATCACTTCTTTCAGCAGCTATTCTATCCATCCCGTTCCTGCCCTCCATCAATAGATTCCATGCGTATGGTAACTCCTTTTCTGTCAAACCTCTCCCTTCTTCCTCGATGCGTCCGGATGGATTTTTCGTCTTACAGCAAGGGATGAAACAAACAACACGGGGTCCTGCAGCCCTTCCCCTGTCCCCTCCCGATACTGGAGAAATCGATTTTGCCAGCTCTCTATCCACGATCTGTTTGAATTCCGATATCTCCTGAGATGTCAAGATTCTTGAGCTATCTACGTACTGTGAATTCCATAACCCCGATCTTCTTACCTTTTCTTTGGGTGAAAGGTGGCCAAGCCAATTGGGAGAGGGCGTGATCTGAGAGCATTTTGCCAAAGTGGCTATTAGTCTTTCCTCGAGGTTTCTCCTATCTTTGTTGGACTCAACTGTTATGCAACTAAACGTGAACCTTTCCTTCAACACCTTGCTTACTTCTTTTTCAATCTCAGGGAACGTAGGTGCATTCTGTGTATCCCACTGTTCAAGTCTGGGATCGTTAAGATACTTCCTTCTGGTCAGGACCCCACCTAAACGCATGCGAAATATACTTGAGTTTTTGTTTCCTCTAAAATGATGCCGGATTCTTCTCCTGAAGTTGTCCTGTTTACTATTAGTTCCGACTCGCACAATCCTTCGGTAGATTATACCATCGATTCTACAGCGTTCCCCATTCTCAAAGAAAAAATAAATTCCATTCTCTGGAAGTCTATTCTCTGGTGTTCTAGAATCATAGACCGGGAGTTTTTCAACTGTTTTGTGAATCTCTTCACATATTCTATTGATTTCAGTTTGCGTGGTTAAATCTCTTTTATCTTCTGGTAGTGGTTTGGCTTGAGCAATAAATCGTTCTTCTCTAGAGATCAACTTGACGGCAAGACGCAGTTTTCCGGAAATTGCTAGCCGAAATTGTGAGTCTCCGCAATCTTTCATGACATTGTAACTGAGTAGAATTCTGCCCAAAGATTTTGCATGCGCCATTCCTCCGAGTCTAAGTCCTTGTTTGGAAATCTCTACGATTCCATGCCAGCTACCTCTTTTACCATAATTCTGCAAATCAGAAACATCCAGGCTGCTGCTTAATCCCGTCTCAAATGCTTCATTAATTAGTCTCTTGACAGAGTCTAGTCTTCCTTTCCAGTACTTGTCATATTTACTCCCCATAAGAAACTCCCCTACCTTGTTTGCTATTTAATATCCAAAGGTCGTTTTCCTCCACCCAAATAACCGTCCACACAACAATACCTGCTTTGAAGTCTTTTATAACACATGTGCAATAAATAACTAACAGGTGAGTAACAAATGTCGGGAAGAGAAGGTATCGGCACGTGGCCCACACCGGAAAAGAGGAGAAAGATCATCAAAATAATAGAAGAAGTGATTGAAAGGCTAGGACGGTTAAGGGAGTTGCTCGAAGAAAGATAGACACTCTCTCCACTACAAACCATTCATTCTTTTTCTTCGCACCCTTTCGCAAACATAAACTGCCGCACAAGACACAAGATACCAGAAGACAAGGTCCACAACAAGGTTCATCGGAAAGAAACCCAGCGGTTCCCCTGGTAACAAAGCCCCCCCTGTTCCATCGATTGTCAAGAACGATAGGGGGAGTCCATGGTGTATGAGAACGGGAGAAGTAAAGAACATGTTTCTACCCCATATCCAGTACCAGATAGAAAACCAGAACAGATCATAAACACAGCTAGATAGGAAAAGGAGAGCAAAAACCCCCATCTTTTTCTTATCTGCTCCGAAGAATCGCTTGACTACCTCTCTGCTCATCGAATGAACTGCGTTGTAAGTATTTAAAAAGTCTTACATTGAAAGCTCCCAGATCAGTTTTCATCTAGTGTATTGAAACACTAACAAAAAACTCACAAAGTTTTTTAGTGTTGATTCTGTAGTTAGTTGATGGGAGGAGGGGAAAAGTTTGAGTACACGTGATAGAAAAGCCAGTGGTGTCATAGGTGGCTTGATGATACTCTTATTATTGGCACTTTACGGATTCAGGTTTATTTCACGAATATTCGAATCGATTTCATTCGAAGTTATCTCCGTGTTCTTCATTTTTTTTGGCCTGGTGGGCATAATAATCTTTGGTATGTACAGGTCTTCATCAAGACTAGCAGAGGTAGATGAACCTATGGATGATCCTACCACTAGCCCTGTTTACCACGAGGAATCAGCCCCCAAAGACTTCCAGTCAAAAACGCCGATGCTTTCGTGTCCTCATTGCGGTTATGAGAACCCGGCCGATGCTGATTTTTGCATAAGATGCGGTCGAGACCTGGATGTAACAGATGATGTAGCTCGATATTGAGATCCGATTTTTTCTCTTGATTCATTATCTCACTCCAGTGGTATAAGCTCCAGACAGTCATCCTCTCTACCACCACCGATCCTTATAGCCCTTCTTCTTCAATTCTACCTCTTCAAAGCCTTCAGGGTGTCTATCAAATCATCAAAAGCCATCCACTCAAAATCTCTTATATTCCAGAGAATTCCCCCTCACGCTCCAAAGGAAGGTCTGGTAAAAAAGCTAATATCTGACATACAGACACAGGGATTGCATGGAGGGGGTGATGGCTGATGTATTTGGGTTTGGTACTTCTAGTCGTGGGCATCCTTTCAATCTTATTCAGTCAATTGGCATTCTGGTTCAGGCTCCGTATGGAGTATGGCGGTGTAAAAAAGGCTTTTTTGCTGATATTCGCGACTCGTTATGATGCCTCAGAAGAGGATATCAGAAAGGCTTCCGAGACTGAACTTGAAAAGCACCTCGAGAAGTTCCCGCTTGCTGAACGGTTATTCAACGTCCTTTATGGCAGCATTATCGGTCTTTTTTGTATACTTATGGGTGTCATACTTTCGGGATTAGGGATTTGAGAAATAAGATCCTTGAGGTTGTCCTTCTATTCCTGAGATATAGTCTAAAAGAAATCCAGTTACTAAAACACCAGCAAAACAAGATTTGCAAAAATCTTTTTAGCTTTGATATCACAGTTCTTGTTGGGGGAGTAGTAGTATGAGTGATTCTAGTATGAGTGATTCTGAATTGGGGGCTCGGATTGCCCTACGTGTGCTGTTAACACTCGCTCTAGTATCATTGGTTGTATTAGCGTTAGGATTAGCAGGTTTACCATGGTTCATCATAGGAGGTATAGCGATGGTTGCAATACTGGTCCTGGCGGCTTCATATCGATTTCAATTTTCAGTTGAACCTATAATTGAACCTACAACGGGATCCACTCTTGAAGAAGAAGATACATTAGAAGAAAGCAAAATCGAAACGACTGACCAATTGGTGCCTTCCGAAATCTCTTGTTCCAAATGTGGCTATAAGAACCCAAGTGATGCGCAATTCTGTATAAGGTGCGGTCGGGATCTAGAGGGAAGCCTATAATCTTCATCCAATTATCAAAACACCAACAAAGCAAGATCTGCAAAGTTTTTTTAGTGTTAATTCGATAGTTAGTTGTGAGGGGATGAGGAGTTTGAGTGAATGGTATAGAAAAACTGTCAGCATCATTGGTGCTGTGGTGATGCTCCTGGCATTGGCATTTTGTGGATTTATGGCATCGTTGCAAACATTCGGGGAGCCTTTCTTCACACTTATCCCCGTATTCGTTTTTATATTTGCCCTTCTGGGCTTGCAGGTCTTTGCCCGCAGGTCTTCATCAAGGGAAGCAGAGGTAGCTGAACTTGTGGCAGATTCTACCCCTGCCCCCTTTTATTATGAGGAAGCAAAACCCGAAGAAGTTGAATCAGAAACACCTATGGTTTCGTGTCCTGATTGCGGTTACGAGAACCCAGGGGATGCTGATTTTTGCATAAGATGTGGTCGAGATTTAGACATCAAAGATGACACAGCTCGATACCTATAAACTGTTTCTTCTGACCAGTTTGGCCCTTATCAAAGAAAGAAGTTTAATGTAGCGTGCACGATCAATACGATGTACACCCCACTTACGAGACCCACGTGGAGCGCCCTATTAAAATGAGGGGGAAAGACTTTTCCGCTTTTCGATTTAATGGGACGGTATCTATACAAATACCCCGTAGCAACAAGCAAAGTTACGAGAATATAGAGCGCTAATCCAGCACCTAGATCAGGATAAAATTGCAGTGGACGACTAAGTTGACCAGC
>JBHLPL010000077.1:0-9295 GCA_048939465.1 Promethearchaeota archaeon
TAAGAGCAGAGAAGGCAAAGCACAGAAAGGCACAGACAGCAGAACCAGGGAGACCAGGCATACATATTGTGGTCTAATTACCATCTTGTTACCTTGATAATAATCCCAGCAAAGGAAGCAACGAAAAGTCAGAGCCATCACATATCAAAAACTCCCTCAAGAAGATGTGGATAATTCCACGCATGTTGCGGAATCCTCAATCCGAGGGGCGGCGATAAACGATATATATAAAAGAAAGCTTTCCAAAATATTAGATTGTCAAGTTAATTCAGGAGGTCGTAACTTCCTATGGCTGAACGAACCAAGTGTCCGAGATGCGGAGGCTTTAATGTCACTAAAGAAGACGACAAGTCAGAGGCGATAGGATATGCAGGTCATATTCCCATATACAGCAAAAGATTCATCTGCCACGACTGCAGAAATGAATGGAAGTAACCACTCCACTTTTTTTGGTATAACTCAGGACTCTTGAAGAACTGGAAGGTTTAGAACTCCTCAGTTCAGTCCACCCCCCCAGATTTCGCAACGAGTCTTGATAATTTTAATAAGTAACCACGAGGTTTACTTGTAGCGGTAGATGGGCATGAAAAGACTCTTTGGAACGTCAGGTGTCCGGGGTGTATACAACACCGAATTTACGCCCCTAATGGCTCTGAAGATGGGACTATCCTTGGGGACATATCTTAGTGGAAAGTCTGTTGTTGTGGGGAGAGACGTAAGAACAACTGCTCGTTCAATTGAATGCGCAGTCACGTCGGGCTTGGTAAACACAGGGTGCAGAGTCCATAAAACGGGGGTTGTTACTACGCCGACTCTTGCATACATGACGAAGTATCTTGATGCATCAGCAGGTATCATGATAACTGCCTCTCACAACCCGCCACCTGCAATTGGCTTGAAACTATGGAACCCTGATGGAATGGGGTTCACGTTAGAACAAGAGAAGGAAATCGAGAGGATATACTTCAAAGAAGCTTTTTCACCAAAACCATGGCATCTCTTAGGGAAAACTAAGAACACGGAGACTGCAAACTCTGTTCATATAGAGATGATAAAGAAGAACGTCAATCTCAAGACTATTAGAAAAAGAGGGTTCAGACTGGTTGTTGACCCAGGATGTGGAGCAGCTTACAAGATCGCACCCAGATTATCGAGAGAACTAGACTGCAGAGTGACTAGTCTAAATGCCCAGGGAGATGGCTTTTTTCCAGGGAGAGATCCTGTACCGTCTGAGGAGAATCTAAAGGATCTATCTGCTCTGGTTAGTGCTACTTCTGCTGATCTGGGTGTAGCTTTTGATGGAGATGCAGACCGCGTTGTCTTCACAGATGAGAAAGGAAAGGTCATAGAGGGCGATCGACTTCTAGCTGCCTTGGCCAAACGAGAGATCGAGAACGGCGGCAATGGAAAAACCGTCACTACTATAGAGGGCAGCATGGTAATTGAGGAAGTCATAAACCAATCTGGTGGCGAAGTCTTCCGAACACCTGTAGGTGATATTCAAGTAGCAGTTAAGATCAAACAATGCGGAGGTATGCTTGGTGGGGAAGCTTGTGGAACATACATATGGCCTAAGGCTCACTACGCGCCTGATTCCTTGCTTACAGTGGGAAAGCTGCTTGAATTCCTTGCCGATGATGGGATCGAGATGAGTGAGTTCATTTCATCAATACCCAGATACCCCATTCTGCGCGAGAGGATTGAATGTCCTGACAGGTGTAAACAAGTTTTGATGGATAGTTTAGAAAAAAAGCCAAGCATGTTGTTGGAGGAGATGTTTCAAGTACAGAAGGTCGACGGTTTGCGTTTGCTATCAAACGAAGGCTGGATTCTGATACGCCCTTCTGGAACCGAGCCATTCATACGCCTGACTGTTGAAGCCAAGAGCACTGATGTTGCCAAAAACTATCTAAAGGAATTGAGCGAGAGACTATCTGGGCTGATTGACAGGCTCAGAAGCAGTAGGAAGCGAGAATTACGTACTGGGAAATAGGTTAGCTACCATTTTTGCATAATTCCTGAATACACTTACAGTATTGCCAAGGCTAGTCATTGACCTTCCGGCACCTATCAGAACTAGCTCTCCTGCTCCAGATAACACTATATAGCCCTTTGCTCCCGTAACGATAACTTCCCATAAATCGCCAAATCCCATTCTGGATGAAGCGGTCTCCCCCACATGAAGCATGGCAGCCGAGATCGCTGACATCAAATCTGGTTCAACGTCATAGCCAACGGTTTTAAATGCAAGTCGTTGCCCCTCACGCGTAACACAAGCCAAAGCCTCAAGCTCTGTTTTCATTGCAATCTCACTAAGGTAGTTGGCCAGTTTCTTTGCTTTTTCTGGAGTGATTTTAACGGACGACACCCATAAATCCTCCTAACGGAATTATACGCCAGTTGCGACAGGTTCCGGTCTTTACTTTTTCTTTCCCTTTTTCTCTTTTGTTTCCTTTTTCTGCTTTTTCTCTTTACTAGGAACATCTATCTTAAAGAAATCGACTAAATCACTCAGGTGCAGCTTCATTTCTTCTCGCAGTGAACGAGGGGTAGCACCCTCGGCAGGAACTTCGATAGTTTTCCCTGTTTTAAGGAACTCCACAGCTAAAACCCGACCCTTGTCCACAATTACTCTAGGTGTGTATCCCTCTGCAAAGAATATTCCCTCGGGCAGCTTAGCAGCTTTTTCAAGTTTTGTTTCGACTTTTTTTTCCCCCAGAAAAATAGTTCTGTATTCTGTGATTGCATACACTTCATTTCCAACAATGACCAATTCTCTTTCGTATCCGCGAGGAATCTCGATTTTCTCAAGTTTTGAGATCACCTCTGCTTCAAGTGGTGTAACGATTGATATGTCAGGGGAGGGCGTAGGAGATGGAGCGGGTGGAGTAATCTGGGTTCTTGGTGCTTCTGGTTTTCTAACGGGCTCAGGAGCAGGAGCAGCCGGCGTTGGAACAGATTTGGGAATTGCGACGGGTGCAACGGGAGGCTTGGGTTCAGCCGGAAGCGGAGGACGCTTGGCTTTCTTCGGTTTGACTCCTATTGAATTGAGAAACTCTTCTGATTCGTCACCTTCATCGATGCTCAAAGTCTTATAGGTCAGTCCTCTCTCTTGTCTTATTTGGTTGGCTACTCGGGCACTAATAAATTTCTGTCTGACAGGAGCGCCACTGCCTTTCCATATCCATACTTTCTTTGTGTCATCATCTATCAGAATAAGAACCTTATCGCTGGCCAAATGACTCTTAATGGGCTTATCCCCTTTTAGCTCGTCTAGGTCGCCAGAATCTGATACACCATAGACTATCATAGCCATTACATCTCTCTCCTGCGTTTTGGTTTCAATCTTTATTATTATTTTCCTATAATTTAACTTTTCCTTCAACCATTATTAACTGCAACAGTCTTGAAACAAAATCCTCCAACCATCGCAAGGGTTCACTTCAGGGGAAATCTATCGTAAGCAATCCTCTATAGCCTTGGGCAGCATTTCTATAATATCAGTGGCAACAACGTGATATCCCAGCTTATCCACAACCAAGTCGCCAGATCGACCATTAATGAATGCGGCCGAAACTGCGGCTCTAAATGGATCAGAACCTTGCGAAAGAAATGTCGCCACAATGCCACTGAGGACATCACCTGTGCCTCCCACTGTCATGCCAGGATTTCCGGTAACGTTAATCTTGTAAGATTCTCCATTTGAAATAATGTCTTCATGTCCTTTGAGAAGTAAAACTACGCCGAGTTCTCTTGCTGTCTTCATTACTTTGTTGATTCTACTCTGAAGATTGTCAGATGAAGGCAGGACTTCGCCGGTTAATTTATTATATTCGCCGGCGTGCGGCGTTAAGACAGCAGGTACCCCTTTCAAGATTGTTTTCTCCTTCGCCATTGCCTTCAGGGCATCTGCATCAATTAGTGCTGGTTTGCCCAACTTCTTGATAGTATCCAAGATTTTAAGTACAGCATCCATTGTTTGTGACTCAACACCTAAACCAGGGCCGATGGCTACACAGGATGCCCAATCGATTAATCCTTTCAACAATGGGAGCGCATTCTCAGTAAGAACATCCCCAGGTAAGCTGCGGACAATTAGGTTCGGAGAGAAGCTCCTTACTGCATCGACGACGCTGTTCGGAGTGGCGACAATTACCAGGTCCGCCCCAGTTCTGAGGGCAGCGGAAGCTACAAATGTAGGGGCTCCGTGATAGTAGCTGCCTCCCCCAATGACCAGGATCTTCCCAAACTCGCCTTTTCTTGCATACGGGCTGCGTTTTCTTACAGTCGCTCCCACATCTCCAGGTCCTGCAACGATTTCTGCTTCTGGTGGAATCCCGATTCCAGCCACCGTGAGTTCGCCAACATATTGACCTGCTTTCAATAGTCCAGATTTGACCTTGTGGAATGTTATCGTCATATCTGCTTTAACTGCTCGATCAGATACCTCTCCATTAGATGCGTCTACTCCTGTCGGCGCATCAACAGCTACCTTAAACCCAGTGGAAGAATTGATCATGTCAACGGCCGTGGCAATGGGATCCTTAAGCTTCCCTGAAAATCCAGTTCCGAGAATAGCATCTACGACTATCTCTGCGTTCGCCACCAGTCTCTCGACTTCGGGGCCTTCTGAAGAATCTCCCAGAATCACCTTATTTACGGTTAGCTGCATTTTATCTAGGATTGCCCAGTTCCTCCGGGCTTCAGGAGTGCGAATCCTGTCAGGATGGCCCACCAGAACAAGCCATACTGTGGCTCCTAGCCCGGCCAGATGCCTAGCTGCAACGAATCCATCTCCGCCATTGTTTCCTGGGCCAGTGAAGATTACGACCTTTTTACCTTTGACCTTCCTGGAGCGATTAATGGCATCCGCCACACCTCGTCCCGCATTCTCCATTAGGACACGAGGTGAGACTCCCAAATAGCTGGAGTTCTTGTCAATAATTCTCATCTCTTCAACAGTAATAGTATCCAAACTATTGTCCCCCCACGATTGCCAGAGTAGAGTATCTGAAACTTCTTGGGTTTTAAGATTATCCGTCAGTCCTTAAGACCTAGCAGAGTGACTACGGCCGCAGCAAAGACCTTAGCCCCCTCAATCATATCGTCGATTTCTATGTACTCATTAGGGCTATTGCATTTCTCTTCATCCCCCGGGCCGAATATACATACAGGTGTCTTACTCTGAACCAGAATCTTTGCCAGGTTATTTTCTTTGGTTTCAGAGAAGGCGGGTTCCTGATTAGCTGTATTGAACAAACCGTCTCGAACTGCCATCACTATGGGAGCATCAACAGAAGAAGCAATTTTAGGAGGTTCAGGCAACTGCTCAATGGTTACATCAACATCAGAATCCGATATTTTGATATTATCAACGAGTTTTCGAACTTCATTAAGTATCTTTTCATTGTACTCCTTGTACAGATGACGGATGTCCAATGTCGCTTCCGCCCATTCGGGAATACCACCCACACCAGGCATTCCTCGAATCTCCCTTATGTTAATTGAGCATTTGGCAAGCAGCGGATATTCGTTTCCATCGAAATCGCTAAATCTGATCAGCACTTTGACGAGTTTCTCGGCGGCGTTGATGTCCCTTAGCGAAGGTTCAAACACCCGTCCTCTGCTTGTAAGTCTGAAGGCTAGTGTCTCCAGTTCAATAGTCTTTATAGTTTTGCAACCAGTAGGGCTGGCTACGATGGCATGACTTGGGATAAGTCCTACCTCTTCTATCAGATGCTTCAATCCGATTCTTCCGTCGCCCAATCCATCAGCTACTGCAGCCACCATTATTTGACCTTTTAATTGTACGTTAAGAACATGTATTGCTCTAAGGGCCATTAAAGCCGAGACCAGAGGTCCTTTACTGCAACAAGCCCCTAGCCCGTATATCCTGTGTTCTTTTTCAACGGCGTCCAGCGGCGGATGCTTCCAACCCTGAACTTGGGGTGAAACATCATGATGACAGACAAGGAGAACGGATGGTTCCCCTTCTTCGCCTGACCAACTAACAACATTCGTTCTATCTTTTTCACTTTCATAGACTCTGAACCTGATATTGTCTTTCAGTAGCTCTTCCAAGATTATTCTAGCTGCTCTAAATTCATGTCCCGGAGGGTTAGTTGTATCAGCACTTATGAGGCGTTTCAATAAATCTACGAAGTCATCTCTATGGGATTCGATCCATTCGTAGACATCCATAACAATGTCTGGGAGTATTACAGGCTCGCTGGGGAGCAAATCAGCAGTGGTTGCAGGGATTTCAGATTCTGTTTCGACTTCAGGAACTAGGGCTGCTGAAGTATCCACAGAGATCTCTGGAGGTATTCGGGCGGGAACCTCAGTTTCGATTTCCTCAGGCTTCTCACCGGCCGTAACAGTCGCTACTATCTTGAATACGTCCGCCACTTTTTCTCCGGTTTTGGCACTCGTCTCCACATAATCCATCCCGAGCTCGTCGGCTAATTCTTTTCCTTCCTCATAGCTTACTTCCCTTGCCAAATCAGTCTTATTGCCGACCAGTATTCCAGGAACAGCCCCGACCACCGAGTCAATATCCTTAAACCAATGCCTGACATTCTCAAATGATGGTCGGTTAGTGACATCGAAGACATAGATGACCCCCCTGGCTCCAGGATAGAATATTCTACGAAGATCTTTGAAGGTATCCTGACCGCCTAAATCCCAGATTTGCAGTTTGGCTGAAATACCATTAAGATCTACATTCTTAATGGCGAAGTCAGCTCCGATGGTCTTCTTATAGGTCTCTTTGAATGAATCTTCAGTGAATCGTAGAATAAGACTGGTCTTGCCGACCATGCCGTCTCCAACAGTAATTATCTTGAACATATATTTTGTGGCTCTAGGCAAATCCATCCCCCAAAATCATATCCTTTTTCTTGTCATATTACTTTTTCTGCCTTATACTAGAGTTAAGAATCTCTTTATCCTGTCAATATTATTATAATAGGGACAAGATATAATAAAATTTCCATAATGATGCGGATGATAGATTGCTATCTTGATTTCTTTAGAACCTCTTTTCACTATTCTGTGATTATCATAAAAGCAGGGCTTCCTCTTTGCGAAAGAATTAAATGTTTAGGAACGAAACTTTAGATTGATCAAAGCTTTCGGTGATGAAGTTGATACGAGAGGTTCTGGTATTGGACAAAAGTGGGGAAAAACTCTTTCACCGAGCATATACAAAGTCTAAGGAGATTTCAGTTGATGCTATACTGCCCACAATTCTAGGCGCGTCTGAGAGAATGGAAATGGGGAATATTGAGCATACAAACATTGTTCGTTTTCGGTTCTCCTACCTCAAGTCGCACGGCAAGATATTCGCAGTGCTTAGTGATAGGACTAACTCGGAGCGGGAGATTCAAGAGGCTTTACTGCAGATAACGACCAACTTCCTTAAGAGGTTTGGACAAGAGTCTCAGACAAATAGTAGCCCCAAGCTGGCCGACGGTTTCAACAAAGAAGTAATAGAAATCGTGAGTAAGCTCCCTGTGAAACTATCCTTAGTCGGATTCGGTGGTGTTGGAAAGACTACTATACTTCGCCTTCTGCGAAAAGAGGAAATTCCGATGAAGTATATTCCGACAATCTTCGCCGACAGAGAACCACTCACAGTTACGGTAGGAATTTACTATGTTATGGTATTTGATTTCGCAGGTCAGGAGCAATTTATGGCTGCTTGGGATATACTTGTCAAGGGAACGGAGGTCATTGCTATAATCATTGACTCTACGGTGGACAACATGAAGCTAACAAAAGAAAAGATCTTTCCTTTGGTCAGAAGTAAAGCACCTTACTCAAAGATTATAGCAATTGCAAACAAGCAGGATCGTGGAAATGCAATTCCTCCCGAGGAAATTGAAGAGATACTTGGTGTTAAGACCTATGGCCTAGTGGCTATAGAGAAATCACAGCGATCCAACCTTTTGGAACTCTTGGAGAAGATAATCTTAGAATAGCAGGTATTCAGCTCATCAACTCAAATCGGAGATTAAGAATCGATGTTCGAGAGATTTTGCTCTTCTATCGGTTGATTTATAAATCATAATCCTTATTTTTCACTTCTAGGAAATAGTCTGCAGGCGGAAGAGATGGCAAAACTCAAAGTGGGATTGATCGGGTGTGGGGCAATCGGAAACCTTATCTCTAAAGCAATTGAGGAAGGCAAAGCCGGAGATACTGAACTGGTAATGGTATATGATGTGATAAAAGAAAAGGCTGAAGAGTTTGTACAGCTGATGCCGGAGAGACCAAGAGTAGCCGATACTGCGGAGGAAATCATTGAAAGTGATCTAATTAACTTGGTTGTAGAGGCAGCTTCTCAGGGGGCTGTTAAGGAATATGCAGTTAAGATTCTAAATTCAGGAAAGGATCTTTTAATTTTGAGCATCGGAGCTCTTGTAGATAAACAACTACTGAAAGCGATTGAAGAAACTGCGGAGAGAAACGATAAGATAGTCTATCTCCCGTCAGGGGCAGTGGTTGGCCTTGATGGTGTGAAATCCTCTTCAGTGGCTAAGCTTTCTGAAGTATTATTGACCACACGAAAGAATCCTGAAATACTGAAAGGAGCACCCTACATCATTCAGCACAAGATTGACTTGGATTCGGTGAAGGAGCCAACTGTAGTCTATGCCGGGTATGCTGAGGAGGCAGCAAGAATGTTTCCCAAGAATATTAATGTTGCCGCAGTTCTAAGCTTGGCAGGAATTGGGGCAGAAAGAACCAAAGTCCGAATAATAGCGGATCCGACAGTGCACAAGAATGTCCATGAAATCGTTGTAAAAGGGGACTTCGGTACCTTAAAGACTCACGTGGAGAATGTACCCTCATCCCACAACCCTAAGACAAGTTATCTTGCAGCGCTCTCAGTTATCAGAACGTTAAGAAAAATCGGAGAACACATACAAATAGGAACTTGATAATTGGCGATCGACATGCGTTCGCTAAATAGACTGCAAAAGAAAGTATTGCAACTGAAAGAAAGAGAAAACGCCGTGATGTTGGTCCATAACTATCAGGTATCAGAAATACAGGAAATAGCAGATTTCATCGGAGATTCTCTTCAGCTTTCCATTAAGGCCGCTGAAGTTGAGAACATGGATTATATCGTTTTTTGCGGAGTAGATTTCATGGCTGAAACTGCTTCGATCCTTAACCCGAACAAGAGAGTAATACTACCAGCGATAGAGGCCAGATGCCCCATGGCTGCTATGCTTACGGCGGAAAAGGTGATTGAAGCAAGAGGGCAACATCCGGATGCCCTAGTTGT
>JBHLPL010000078.1:0-9187 GCA_048939465.1 Promethearchaeota archaeon
GATTGCCCCCAGCTGGCACTTTATCCTGATTGGAGCTGCAATACAGAACTTGGTTCTGCTCTATCAACCTGCGTTGCTTGCTATGATGGCAGATTCGGTACCACCTGAAAAAAGGGGGACGGGCTTCTCAGTATGGAATCTAATTACAAGTGTTGCTACAACTCCTGCTCCGATTGTGGCTCTTGTGTTAGTAGGCACTTTTGGATCCTTAATTGGGATGAGAATAGCGTACTCTATCGTCACATTATTCTATACAATAGCAGCAATTGTCCGAATGAAACTAACAGAGAGCATGGAAAACGTGGAAAGGATCAGTTTCAGAGAAACAATTCGTTCATATCCCAAGGCTATGAAGGAAGGAATAAGAGTATGGGGGGTTGTACCCCATTCCACAGTCTTCCTATTGATCGCTTCAGTCATATTTCGGTTCGCGTTCTCTATGACAGGGGCGCTCCTTTTGGTCTACGCTTTCTACGAACTCCAGATTGGGGGTGCGCCAAACCCAGCACTAAGCCCGGAGAATGATCCTGCGCTTCAGTTCGCTCGCGTGCAGTGGGGTTACATTTCGATTGTCTTGTTTTTGAGCATGATAATTCTATCTCTGCCAATTGGGAAACTCATAGACAGAATCGGCAGAAAGAAGCCGCTAATCGTATCTGGTCTTACCGTAATTCCCTCGGTCTTACTCTTTGTCTACGGCAACTATCCTATTGTCTTCAATAATGTAATGATACATCTCTCAATAGCTGTAATCCTTTTTGGCTTCATGCAACTCCTCGGCTTTGCAGCCTCCCAAGCATGGTTTGCCGACCTTGTTCCAAAAGAGCAGCGGGGGAAAGTGATGGGGTCGATGAACTTCTTCAGCTACATATTCATGGCCATTGGAGGGCTGTTTGGTGGATTGCTTTACGGTCTCGTATCTCCACAGCTTCCGTTTCTTCTTATGCCAATCTTCATTGTACCCGCGATTCTATTAGTCGCTTTCAGAGTTCATGAGCCTGAAAAGGAGCAGAGAGAGGCTTAATTAATTTGCGAACAATAATTTAGGATTCTTGAGGCCAGAGCTTCTCTTAGAACATATGTTCTAACATCATTCGCTACTGATGATTTTCCCGGTCAAGAGCTCTCTAAGGAAGCTTTAAATATCGAAGGAGGCATAGGAGAGGAATATTCTCGGATCAAGGACGGACTGAGATTGGGGGAAGGAGACCTTAAGGACGAAGATGAAACGCTAGAAGAAGCGGAGAAACCACCAGAATCAGAAGGACCAAAAAGGAAGATATCAACTCTTTCCCTATTCACGGGGAACTACCTTGTATTGATTGTAAGCTGGATTCTTATAGATTTTGCAGGAGAACTTCCTGGCACGTACTACTCAGACTATGTCGTTACCCTCAGCGGGGGGAATCCCAATGTCGGGTCTTTCGTTTTAGGCGTAATCATGATGGTTTCCATGCTTTGCATAGCTTCTGTTCAGTTCCTGGGGGGGTACATGGCAGACAGATACGGAAGGCGGAAGCTTATAGTCGTGATGACATTCGGTGTGGCGTTCTCCTATATATTCTACGCAATTGCTCCTAATTGGCACTTCATCCTGATTGGGTCAGCGATACAAAGCCTGGCCCTGGTATATCAGCCAGCTTTGATGGCCATACTGACAGATTCTATACCTGCTGAGAAAAGAGGTACAGGATTTACAATATGGAATGTGATTACACGCGTTGCCACGACCCCTGCCCCTGTGGTGGCAGTTCTGTTGGTTACAACCTTCGGATCCGTATTGGGTATGAGGATAGCCTATGCTATTGTTACTTTGCTCTTTCTATCCGCAGCAATCTGGCGATTCAGACTTAAAGAGAGTATGGAAAAAGTAGATAAGTTCGCCTTCAGAGAAGCATTGGGATCCTATCCCAGAGCCTTCAGAGAAGGGATAGGAGTCTGGAAGAAGGTTCCCAGATCAGCGATCTTCCTACTCGCTTCATCAATGTTTCTGTTCTTTTCATTCTCCATGATAGGGACGCTTTTCTTGGTGTATGCCTTTTATCAACTCCAAATAGGGGGAACACCGAACCTTATGCTTCCCCCCGAAGAAGATCCTGCCTTACAGCTTGCGCGTATTAGATGGGGTTATGTCCAGATTGCATTGTTTCTGACCATGGTAATCATGTCATTCCCAATTGGGAAACTAATCGACAAAATAGGCAGGAAGAGACCGCTGATCTTTTCTTGGCTCTTATCTATTCCAGCAACTCTCATCTTCGTCTTTGGTTACTACCCGATAATCTCTACTGACCCTTTGGTCCATGTTATCATAGCCATGATTCTTATCGGGATTTCACAGCTTTTGGGTTTTGCGGCATCTCAAGCCCTGTTTGCAGACCTCATTCCCCAAGAATTCCGTGGAAAGGCTGTCGGTACACAGCAATTCTTTGGCTATCTAATCATGGCAGTTGGTGGACTACTTGGTGGACTGTCCTACGGTATTATAGATCCGAGATTCCCATTTCTCCTGATGACAGTCCTTGTTATTCCAGCAATTCTGCTAGTTGTTTTCGGTGTCAAAGAGCCAAAAACCGAAGAAAGAGAAGCACAGGTTGCTGGGGAATGAACGATTTTAGGAAGTATCGTTTTAGAATGTCAGCTTCAAGAGCTAGATTTCAGAATATTGGTACCACACAACACGAAGCAAAGGAATTCAGCATAGGGCAGTTGCTAGGAGGAGAATAGAATGGATATTCTAGGAGGAATTAGAGTCCTGGATTTAACTCGATTGCTAATCGGAGACTATTGCACAATGTTGCTTGGTGATATGGGAGCCGAAATCATCAAGATCGAAGAGCCGAAATCAGGAGACTACATAAGGTGGGCTCCTCCGTTCATAAATGAGCAAAGCGTTCTTCATCTTCTGCTAAACAGAAATAAAAAAAGTGTCAAGCTCAACTTGAAATCAGAGAAGGGGAAAGAAGTCTTCAATAAGCTTGTGAAGAGATCGGATCTAATAGTCGAGAATTTTAGACCGGGTATTGTTGAAAAACTTGGTATCGATTACAACTCCGTTAATAAGATAAATCAACAGATAATCTATTGTTCAATCTCCAGCTACGGCCAAGGGGGCCCCTACAGGGATTTTCCCGGTCACGACATAAACTACCTGGGATATGCTGGCATTCTTGGTATAACAGGAATACGTGGTGGTCCTCCGGTCATACCGGGTGTCCAGATGGCGGACCTACCTACAAGCCTCATGGCAGCCCTTGCTATGATTTCCGCCCTCTATGTGAGGGGGAAAAAAGGCAGAGGACAGTACATAGACGTCTCAGCTCTGGATGTGACGACTTCTCTCATGACTGTGCCCGCTGCCTCTTATATTGGCGAAGGAAAGGCCCCAGAACGTGGTGCTTGGCTTCTAAACGGAGGTCTTCCGTGCTATAACATCTACGAAACGAAGGACAAGAAGTATATTACAGTGGGCTGCATAGAGGAGAAATTCTGGGCCGGCTTCTGCAGGACCTTGGATCTCGATGATTTCATTCCTTTTCAGTATACAAGGGATGAAGAGAAGCTTAGCGAGATGTTTCAAGCCATCAGAGGAATCATCAGCACGAAAACTCAAAGAGATTGGCTGAGGTTGTTTAACGATAGAAGTCTGCCTTGCGGACCAGTTCATGATTTTGATGAGGTGTTCAGGGATCCCCAAATATCGCATAGAAAGGTAATAGTGGAGACCGAATATCCAGGAGTAGGAAGGGTCAAGCAATTCAGTGCGCCTGTAAAGTTCTCTGAATCTTCGTGCGGGATTAGGGAACCGCCACCTTCCTTTGGAGAACACACAGAGAGTATTTTAGCATGGCTCGGGTATTCTGAAAAAGAAATAGTGGAAATGAAACAGAATGGCATATTCTAAGGCCTGATAGAAGCTCAGGATCATGCCTCCTTACCCTGTCATCAAAACTCAGCGTAATTCGTCTCTGCCCTCTCCAATGGGGTCTTCTTGCAAGCAGTAGATAAAAGATTTGGCGTCATGAACCTACTGCACGCTACGAATCTATCTTGAGCATCCAAAAAACTCTTAAAGTTGTCCAGTTAAGGAATGATATCTAGGAGTATTCCAGAAGATACTCCATCCGAGTAAGATTCAGAAGGTGCTTAAGATGAGTCGGAAGAAACCGACAGTGTACTTTGGCTCTATACAGCATGGAAAGGCCCATGCATCTGCATCGTTTGCAAAAAAGCTCGATAAGATTATCGAGCTACTAGATTTCTCAACCATAAAAGAGAAAGACAAAGTTGCGATCAAGATGCATCTTGGCTTTGCAGATGGCTTTCAGACTGTTCCTGTATTCTTTGTGAGACGAATTGTCAAAGCGGTCAAAAAGGCGGGCGGCTGGCCCTTTGTCACAGATAACCCCACGGCAGTTTATAATGCCGTAAATCGAGGATATACACAAGAGACTTGCGGCTGTCCCATAATTCCAGTTGCAGGAGTCAAGGACGGATACACCTATGAAACCGAGGTGGACTATGAGGGTGTCGATAAGCTGGATATGGCCGGCGTCCTACACGATGCCGATGTTCTGATTAATCTAACCCATTCAAAAGGTCACGGAGTGTGCGGTTATGGAGGTGCCATCAAGAACCTTGCACTGGGTGGTTATTCGGGTCCGACCAGGTGGGAAAAAATTCATGGAGTCCATGAATATACCTCCTATTGGGATCGGGAGAAAAGCACGCCAGAACATGCGAAAAAGCTTGTTGAATCGTGTTCTTATAATGCCCTGAAGTATGATGAAGAGAAGGACAAACTATCGTTGAATCTACATAACTGCAATCAATGCCTGGAATGCATGAAGGCCGATAAGGGAATTGGTTCCCTTCAAATAAAGCAGGAAAGCTTCACAGCATTTCAAGAACTTGAGGCCATCGCTGCGAAGAAGGTACTTGATACATTTGAGAACGATAAGAAGTTTCATCTAAACTTCTTACTTGAGGTGACAGCATTCTGTGACTGCTTGGGTTCAGTCCAGCCTGTCATAGTTAACGATATTGGTGTTCTAGGCAGCCGAGACATTGTCGCAGTGGACACGGCAACCCTGGATCTTATTGCCAAGGAGGGGCTGATTGAGAAGAATATACCGCCATTCTTCAAACACATCAATCTCGATCCTGGCGCGGAACTTCATCCTTTCCAGAGAATTCATGGTCCATTCAAGGACCCGTACATAGTCATGAATTTTGCAGAGAATCTCGGCATCGGTTCCAGGAAGTACAAGCTCGCTGAAGTCTTGTCCCCGAAAGAAACGGTGGATATGAAACCCCCGAAACAGGAGTTTGAGCGAGAGGCGTCTTTCTTTTAGGGCCCGAGCGCTTTTTGCAGATATTAAATCAATATACCTCTTTTCGTTGCAACTTCGATGAAGTATTCCAGGACTCTTGTTGTTGAAAAACTACTGATTTCTTCGGATCTGAACCATCCAGCATCTTCGGCATCCGAGGATGCTTTCAATTTCCCCTCCCTAGGACGGGCGAGGTAGCCAATGACGATATAATGGTATATAATCCTCCCATCTTTGCCCTTGCGTATTCGATCTATTATTGACAGCAGATCATCTATCTCTACTCTAAGACCAGTCTCTTCCTCAACTTCTCTCACAAGAGCATTTTCGATCTTTTCGCCCAAGTTAATCAATCCTCCGGGTAAGGACCAAAGGCCTTTCCCCGGATCATACTTCCTTTTCACCAGAAGAATCCTTCCTTGGTCTAGAACCAAAGCCGCTACACCGACCAAGGGAAAAGCAGGATACTTTCTGTTTGTCATTGCTGCCCTCACCTAATAATCGGAGAACCTTTAGCAGCCTATTAGGAAAATGACTATTAATGTCACATGTTTTAATCTACGAAACTAATATCAGCTACGTGGTAAATAAGATTGATTGGTGGAGACAGCTTCAATGCATGATGTGGTTGTTATAGGTGCTGGGGTATCAGGGTTAAGTTGCGCAAGGTTTCTGGCTCAAGAGGGTTTCAGTGTTTTGGTTTTGGAGAAATCCAAGGAAATAGGTGGCAGTATAAGCGAAAATCTTCAGGGCTTTCCACTATACGAAGTATCCAGAATAGGCATAGACGTTCCAAAAAACAATCCTGTGAGAAACCTTGTTTTGATGTCATCAAGAGAAAAGGATCTTGAGTTGAATTTTGGGAAACCAATCTGCTATCTGGTTATGAGAGGTTCTGGAGATTCATTTGATTCATATCTGGCAGAGCAAGCCACGGATGCTGGCGTGGAGATAGAATTGAATTCAAAGGCAGTTGGAGTCAAATCAAATAAGAAAAGGCTAATTTCCGCAAAGACCGAAAAGGGAAAGGCGTTTAAAGGCAGATACTTTGTTGGTGCTGATGGAGCATTCTCAATGACTAGGAGAATAGTAGGTCTCTCCCGGCTTGAAATCAAGGGAATCAGCTATGGAATGAAAATGGAGAATGTAGAAGTTGATCCGCTATCAGTCCGTGGAATTTTCGACAACAAAGTAGCACCGAAAGGCTATGGATATGTCATAGGCTATCCTGACGAGAAATTTGCGACAGTTGCAGTTTCTCTCAGACCGAAATATGCTTCCAAAAACATAAAAGAGTATTTTAGGCTGCTTCTAAGGCTCATAAAACCGATTATGAAAAACGCCAAGGATGTTCGGTCATTCGCGGGTTCGGTAACTTGCAATGACGGGAGTCATGGAGTGGCTAGGAAGAATTTGCTCTTTGTTGGAGAAGCTGGAGGATTTCAGGATCCAACCTTTGGTTTTGGAATGGCTCCATCAATCCGATCTGCAGCAATTGCTTCCCACGTAATATCAAAGAGCTACGAGAAGGGCGATCTGAATGTACTTCAGGATTATGAGAGAAGTGTGAAAAGTAGAATCTTCGGGAAAGAAATTGGGTGGAAATGGAAGTTTAGAAAAATGATCCTAGAGAGAATGAATGATAAAGATGTGGATTCCATAATTAGCTCTTTTAAAGGAGATGAAGAAGCGCTTGAAAGGGTGATAGATACTGGAAACTGGATGCTGCTTTGGAGATCTATTTTCAAAGCTATAAGAAGAAGGCCCTCCCTCTTGAGACATTTACTCCATGTGCCTCTGATATTTCTCCCGATCGAAGTCTCTTGATTTTGATCAGAATAGTTATTGTGAATCGAAGATAAGTGCTGCGGCGGCAATGAGGAATATAACAGAGTTTCCAGTATTCACGGTCGAGTTGAACAAATATTAAGTCTCTTATGAATTACGCTCCATTTCTCAGTACCGTGACTTATTTTACTGGTGAATTCTGTCTGTGGCGCCTATTCTCAATTCGTTTGCGCTGGAATAGGAGTCCTTTCTAGGCCTTTAAACCCTCTCAGGCCATCTATTCTTAGACTATGTTCCTTCCGTTTGTCTCTTTAGAGTGTTGATTTGGCGGCTCTTTTGATGAGTCGGGATTTATTCAAACGTTTCTCTAGGCCCGTATGAGACGTCTGGAGCATCAATACGGTCTTGGGACTCCTCTGGGCGCACTTTGATGATGTATTATACATATATTGCCAATAAATCACAGATATCTTGAATTCTTGTCATGAATTGTTATTCTTGTTCTTCATTGTGACTCATTGTTCTCGGTCAGATCTTAAATTTTCGCAAATTTTGTTGACTAGAATACCCGACATTCACAAAAGTGAGAGAATCTGGGCATAAGACATATATAGACTCTAGGTCCAATTAAGTACAAAAACTTCAGATTGGGAGAAGCGATGAAAAGCAAAAGACTATTGGGCTTAGCCCTAATCTTCGCCTTCTTTGTCTCATTTGCCTCGATTTCCTTCTACATTGGACCAGCAAAAGCTTTGGACCCCTACGATCATAGAACAGCTCAGTTTAACATCGTGATATTGCCTGACGGCAGAGCTGCCTTAACTCACGGATATTACCACACCTTTAATAATACCTTTGATGACTATTCTAGCTATAGAATATCAGAAGATACGATTGTCTATAATTATACGAATCCCTACGAACTCCCCGTCTTGTACGCCGACAATGTAACCTACTTGACTTTTGTAATTGATGTCGTAAACAACATGGCTGACGTGTCTATCGATTTTGATATGGAGCCGTTTAGTCCTGCCTCTATGCCGCCCCCGTCAATACCAACATTTACTACGGATGTGTCTGCCACATACTCAAACGGCGTTTTCACGATGACCACAGATGTAGGTGTGACCAATGTCAACATTACAGAGCAAATGGGTCTTACCATGCTAATACCTGACTTCACAATGAGTCTAACGATGGCTGATGGCGAGGTAGACGGAACAATGACACTGCAACCAGGGGGATTCATAGAGCTTTCAGGCCTTACGCTTGTCGTACATGGAGAAAGGACACAGATAACATTGTCAGGGGATGGAAATGTCCTCTACCTGGGAGATATGTTCAACGCGAGTCACCTAATAGAGGGAAAGACACTCATTGAGAGCCTAGTAGGGCCCGTAGATCAAGATGGCACGCTTTTAAACCTGACCGATGGAGCGCTTAATGCGACTCAAGCTTCCCTTATTTACACGAATACAACCTTCCCAGCTGGTGACGGAGCAGTCATTGATTTGGATGTTACAATTGCCAATACAACCACAGGAATACTCCAGTCTGTGATACCTGAAATGATAGGCGGTATGACTGGGGATGATAATGTAACTGCACTCATATTCTATGGCATTGAAAAAATGTTAAATGAGACTTCTGGCTCACTAACGATATCATATGATGAGTCAGCAGAGACAGTAGATCTCTCTGGAACTGTAACCCTTAGTCTCGGGGATGTGCTAGATTTCATGAAAGGGCCGATTCCTACCAGCTATTGGTTCCCACCATGGAACGTGGCTCCCATCCTTAATTCAGATGTTCCATATCTAGACGACATCTTTGATCAAGTCGAAATAGCCGACGTCTACCTAGATCACATTACTTCGATGAATTTCGACTTAGACTACAACAGTTCAGCAAATACCTTCAACGCAACTGGGTCGGCAAGTGTAAATAACATGGACACGATTTTGGACGATATAAGTACCGCACTCAATGAAACATACGACTACTGGTGGTGGAACGAAAACGTAAGCATTGTTGAATATCACAGGGAACAGGTGATGAATCCTCAG
>JBHLPL010000079.1:0-9151 GCA_048939465.1 Promethearchaeota archaeon
GATGGGAAGGTACTAAAGCGCTAAGGTTTTTTCTCTGCAGGATACTGATGAAGGGTTGGAAAATCGTCAGGAAACTGTGAAAAGGTCATGAAAAGCAGATGTAGAATCATTCTGTAATGCGCGCGTGCAGTCGAACGAAAGATTTATATAGGGGTTTACTAATCTCGGTATATTACCTAAAGTAGTATAGTGGAGGGAGTAATAACGTCTAAGAAACAAAAAAAGAAGAAAGAAACCGTAGAATCTCCATCTTCAGAGGAGCGTGCTATGGTAGAGCGACCTACTCGTGATACTGCTCTATGGAGAGGCTTTGACAACATTCTCGAGGATTTCAGAAGATCTCTCGACGATCTTATGTCCCCTTGGTTGCCAGTGCGAACTTTCTTGTCAAGGACAAGGACGGGTCTTCCCATCAGAGCACCTCTCGTCGATCTGATCGACAAGGGCGACAAGTATGTCGTCAGAGCTGAACTTCCGGGTTACAGCAAAGACATGATCGACGTGGAACTAAACAAAGATATGGTAAGCCTGAAAGCCGAAAAGAAAACAGAGGAAGAAGAAAAAACTACGGATTACCTACACAGAGAACGAACCTATACCGCATGTCAACGAACAATAAACTTTCCCGAAGAAGTTGATCCGTCCAAAGCTGACGCAACAATGAAGGATGGGATCCTGGAGCTACGGATGCCCAAGAAAGAACCTAAACCAGAGGAAAGGATGAGAAAAGTCGAACTAAAGTAAAGAGGAAGAATGAATACACTCCCCCATCATTACCCACCTTTTTTGGAAAAATGACAATGAGGGATTTGTGATAGAGGCTGATTTAGATTCAATTTTGACGATTCTGGAGAACCCTACGCGGAGAGAGATCATTAAAAGGCTGAGCGAAGAGCCAAATTATCCTCTCCGACTAGCTAAAGACTTAGGTCTTGGCCAGCAACTCGTAGCAAAACACTTGCGAATAATGGAAGACGTTGGACTGGTCACATCTTCGATTGAATCCAGTCCGCACGGACCCAAACGGAGAATATACGCTTTAAGTCAAAGCGTGTCCGTGACACTGGATGTCTCCACTCATCTTTTCAAGGCTAAAGTGGTCTCTTTCGATGCTAAACCTGAAAGACAGGAAGCCTCAGAATCCTCCGCTTCACTGATGGATAGAATGGATGAAATTTCAGAACGCTGGGGAGAACATCATAGGATTAAACCGTTTACAACAATAATATCTGACATCGACGAGGAACTTGAGGCTCTTGAGAACGAACGATCCGTCCTCCTATACATCAGGAATTATGCCCTGAAAGAAGCCTCACATATAATTGAGACTTTTGAGAACTCAGATACAAGAAGAATACTTTATCACACCCTAGATGAACGTGATGTTACCATCAAAGGCATTTCTGAATCACTGAATTTGAGAGAGGCTGTGGTGCGGCAGGTTCTGTCAAAACTTAAAAAGGATTTCAATATTGGGGTTGAAAACGTTGAAGAAGAAACAAAGGAAAACACGTAAAGAGAAACGAGTTCCTATGGAAGAGACGACAGAAAAAGGAGAATTCGAAGTAAAGGTAAAGAAACTTGAAGGAGAATTGGAGGAAGAGCAAGAGAAAACCAGAGAATATTTAAACCGTCTAAAATATCTGCAGGCGGACTTCGAGAATTACAGAAAACGTGTGGAAAAGGAAGTTCAAGAAGCGACCCAAAGAAGCAACGAGAAACTAATTGCAGACCTAATCGTCATCCTGGATGATCTCGAAAGCGCAATTTCCGCGGGAAAAACAGCAGAAAATAAAGACGCTCTAGTAGAGGGGATCGAAATGGTTTATGAGAAGTTGAATGGACTATTAGAAAAAGAAGGATTAGTAAGAATCGAGTGTGTTGGACGTCCCTTCGATCCAAACACACAGGAAGTTCTAGCTGAGGTACTCACAAAAAACCATCAACGGGGAACCGTTATTGAAGAAGCTAGAAAAGGCTTCATGTTCAAAGGCAAAGTCCTTAGACCAAGCATAGTGAGAATTGCTCGTGAAGATTCAGCAGGTGAAAAGAAATGAGTGAAACAAAAACTAGGGAAAGGATATTGGGAATAGATCTCGGAACAACCAATTCCGCAGCGGCCATCATGGAGGCCGGAAGGCCAGTGATAATACCGAGTGCGGAGGGTCCCACCATCGCAGGCAAGATGTTTCCGTCAGTAGTCGCGTTCACCAAGGATGATCAGTTGCTCGTCGGCGAACCTGCGCTCAGACAATCCGTCACAAACCCCGAGGGGACCATTTTCGAGATCAAGAGGAAGATGGGAACAGACTACAAAGTGAACATACACGGCAAAGAGTATACTCCACAGCAAGTCTCAGCCTTCATTCTACAGAAGATAAAAAGAGATGCGGAAACGTTCCTCGGTGAGAAACTGAAGAAGTGCATAATCACTGTTCCCGCTCACTTTAACGACAACCAGAGGCAGGCGACCAAGGACGCTGGCGAGATCGCAGGGTTCGAGATTTCAAGGATCATAAACGAACCAACAGCTGCCTCCCTGGCGTATGGTCTTGACAAGCTGGAGAAAGAGATGAAGATCATGGTTTTCAGCTTCGGAGGGGGAACCAACGACACCACCATTATGGACTTCGGCGGCGGCGTCTTCGAGGTATTGGGCACAAGCGGCGATACACGACTTGGCGGAACCGACCTAGACAACGCCGTTGTTCAGCACATCCTCAAAGAGTTTCGTGATCAGACGGGTATCGATCTCAGTGGCGACAAGATGGCCATGCGAAGGCTTAAGGAAGCGGCTGAGAAGGCGAAGATAGAGCTTTCCACATTGACGACCACTGACATCGATCTTCCCTTCATCGCCTCCGACGGCAGCGAGCCCAAACACCTACACACTACTCTGAACAGAGCCAAGCTTGAGGAATTGACGCAACCGATCGTTCAAAAGGTCAAGGAACCGATAATGCGAACTCTCTCAGACGCCAAGCTCAAGCCAAAGGATGTAGACAAGATTATCCTCATCGGCGGTCAAACAAGAATGCCTTTAGTAAGAAAGTTCGTAGAAGATTTAATGGGTAAACCCGCTGAACGAGGGGTAGACCCCATGGAATGCGTCGCAGACGGCGCTGCTATCCAAGGCGGAGTTTTAGCTGGGGAGGTAAAGGATCTCCTACTCCTAGATGTCACACCCCTATCGTTGGGCGTCGAAACTCTGGGCGGTGTCTTTACGAAGATTATGGAGAGAAATACAACAATACCAACTAAGAGAAGCCAGATATTCTCAACAGCCGCAGATTTCCAAACTGCTGTGACCATCAACGTACTACAGGGAGAAAGATCCATGGCTGCCGACAACATTTCGTTAGGTATGTTTAACCTCACCGGGATACCTCCGGCACCTAGAGGTGTCCCCCAGATTGAGGTAACGTTCGACATCGATGCCGATGGCATATTAAATGTCTCGGCCAAGGATATGGCTACTGGAAAGGAGCAGAAAATCACCATTACAGCCTCAACAAAACTCTCAGAGAAGGAAAAGGAACGTATGATGAAAGAGGCTGAAGAATTCGCCGAAGAGGACAAAAGAAGAAGGGAGGAGGCCGAAGTTCGCAACAACGCTGACTCACTAATCTTTACAGCTGAGAAAACAAAGAAGGATCTAGCCGACAAGCTCGGGAAGGAACAAGTAGAGAGGATAGATAACGCAGTTGCCAAACTGAGAGAAACGCTGAGCAGTAAAGACACAGAGAAGATCAAGGCTAAGAACGAGGAGTTGGCGAAGGTTCTACAAGAAGTTGGAACGGTCGTTTACCAGCAAGCGGCAGCGGAGCGAGCGCAGCAAGGAAAAAGGGAGGAGGCTAAAGAGCGCAAAGAGAAAGTTGTTGATGCTGATTATGAAGAAGTCAAAGAAGAGAAGGAGGAATAGGCTCTATTCTTCTCCCAACCTCAGGTTGACAGCTGATGACCAACAAGCAAGATTATTACGAAGTCCTCAGAGTGCACACATAATGGTAGCCCGGAGGAGATTCGAACTCCTGTCAGCGGGTCCAAAGCCCGCTATGCTTAGCCATTATTGGCCACTACACCACCGGGCTATAGTTTCTGGTGTCTTGTACTAATTTGTAATCAATACCACTTCTTTTTAAGAATTCTCTTTTGGTCTGCAAAAAAAGGGATTAGAGAGTCTCTTCTTTTAACCGGATTAGCAACTTATCCATTCTTGATGATGTCTTTTTTAGTTTGTTCTCAAGATCACGTCGAAGTTTTTGATATGCTGCCGCGCTTATACGGTGCCTACGGTATCTCGATTCCAGGTGTACTAGGGATGTTTTTACACTTTCTCTTTCCGCTTCCCTTATTTCCAGTTGTTTTACTGTGTGCGCGTATCTTCCTCCTGCTTTGCTTAGTTTGGGCCTCAGCTTGGCAATGTCTTTCTCTATACCTGCTATATTCTTCTTGTACGAAGCAGTCTGTTTCTGGTACTCCCGTTTCTTGATCTTCCGGCGTTGGAATCTCTCATCCAGCTTTCCCATTTCAAGCAATAGGGCGATTTTTTCTTCATACAAACTGCAGAATTGACGAAGAACGGGATACGCTACAGCACGCTCCACGACAACCAATGGCTCAGCCTCTGGACGTAATTTCTTTGTCGTTACGTATGCTGCTGCAATCACACCTATAATTAGTGTAAACAACAACGGTCGAGTGAGTGCAGCTAACAGGGACGGATTATAGCTTATCTCTAGGCTGATTTGATGGAAGGAGGTAACATTGTACGATCCATAGGTGATTATTTCTTGTGCTTCTGACGAAACATTTGCAGGAGGATTTGTAGAGGTTGATGAGCCCCCAGGTGGCAATATTACAACAATTTCCTGATGCTGGATAGTCCAGTTGATGGTATTCGGGATGATTGTTAGCCTCGGTGTTCCTGATTCTACGCTCTGAATTGTATCAATTGGCACTCTGTAGTTTACGTAGAACTTGTAGGTTTGATTGGTCCAGAGGACATACCTGAAGGTTATTTCAAGAATGTTCATATCAGAATCATTGAGCTCTATAATGGACATGGAAATACTGCCGAGATCATCAGAGACGGTTATGTCATTCGCGTCTTTGGAAACCGGTACCTCGTGAGTACTAACGGCATTGGAAGACATTCTAATGTTTTTCACGACCAGCTCATAGGTATCCTTGATATTGACTATTCCCCACGTGCCTACGTTGACTTCACGTTGAGCCAAGATATATTTGATCAACGGTTTTTCCGTGTAAGTCCACTCTACGTATAAAGCGGTAAAATTCAGCGGTAGAATATCTGTCCCGTTGAATTCTCTTGGCGTCGGTTCAACTATCGAGCCATTTACAGGAGCCCTAATCGATACATTACAGAAAGTTGTGTTATAGGGTGTGGTTGGATAGGCATATAGGTCTGCATAATACCTACCTTCCCAACGCGGAAGGACCATGTCACCAAAGACCAGAATAAGGTTATATGTGTAGTTTTCACCAGGAGCTACTGAATCAGAGAGTGTAATGGTCCAGGCTGTGTTGTTTTCATCAAGTGAGTAACTCGCAGAAATAGGAAGAGATGCACCAGTTCCATTATATGCGGACATGTAATAGAGATAGCCGGTCAGATTACTTCTGAGCGTAGCAATTACAAAATCTGTAGAGCTAGATCCAGTATTGTTTACAACAAAAGTATCATTCACAGCTATCAGCCCGTACCCATTTATTTGCACCGTCCTGTTTACTATGTTATTGATTAGAAAATCTTGAGGTGGAGTGGGCTGCTGTGTTGTAGATGTGGGGCTCTGAATTAATGTAGCAATTGCGAATGTGAGTACTGCCAAGATAACCAGTGTCTTTAGTCTCTTCAATGGAACACCCCAGCATCTTTTTCTCAGGAGGGATTTCATTCTTTATCGATTGTGTCCTGCCCCCGATGCAATTACCTCAACTACTTCAACTATAAGCAATTATAAGTTTTTGTATCGAGGCATCAGATTCAAGTAATCTCTAGGTTTTTGTTAATGTTTGGTCACAATGACCCTATAAATGCCTTTCACTTCTTTATTATGTCTGTGAAATCCACCTTACTGAGTTGTGTTAACACACATAAAAAAAGGAGCTATTTTAACCTTTGGTGTTTTGAGAAAAAACTAATATAGAAAACTCTTCCTTAGGAAGCAGTGGGTGGAATAATGCCATGAATAATACAAATCCATTTATTCCAAATTCGTCGGAATCCATAAAGAAAGAAATGTTGGAAGAAGTTGGCCTTAGTAGCATTGAAGAGCTCTATAAGGATATCCCACCAGACCTGAGATTAGACCGTAAATTAGATCTTCCTGGTCCTCTTTCTGAACACGATGTTTATCGAGCAGTAAAAGAGATTCTTGGTAGGAACTGCACTACAGAAGATATGCCAATATTCCTCGGAGCGGGCGTATATCCCCATTACATTCCTGCGGTTGTCAAATCTATGACTAGTCGGGGAGAATTCTTAACGGCTTATACCCCATATGACTGATCTAGTGATCATTCAGGGGAAATCAAGCAGAGATATCCCAAGGAATACTTCAGGCGTTCTTTGAGTACCAGAGCCTGATGGCAGAGCTCGCAGATATCGAAGTAGTAAATGCTTCAATGTACGATTGGGCCTCAGCTTTGGGAGAAGCTGCATTGATGTCAAAGCGATTAACCAAACGTAACACTTTCTTAGTACCCCACATAATTCATCCAGAGAGACTGGCTACATTGAGAACTTATGCCACGCCGGTCGGGATAGATTTAGTGGAAGTTGGGTTTAGCAGTGAATCAGGTCAGTTGGACATCGAAGATCTGAAGAGCAAAATCTCTGAGGACGTAGCTGGAGTATACATAGAAAATCCCTCATATCTTGGTTTTTTGGAAACGCAAGTGGATGAAATAGCAGAACTCACGCATGATAATAAAAGCCTCCTAATAGCAGGCGTGGATCCCACATCTCTTGGAGTCATAAGACCACCAGGAGATTACGATGCCGATATAATCATTGGGGAGGGGCAACCACTGGGGAGTCCGATGAATTTTGGAGGGCCGCTTCTGGGCATATTTGGGTGTAAGGACGATAGACGAATGATTAGGCATCTGCCGGGACGCTTAATTGGCATGACCACTACCGAAGACGGTAAGAAACGGGGGTTTACTATGACGCTAGGTTCAAGGGAACAGCACATCAGAAGGGAAAAAGCAACATCAAACATCTGTACGAACGAAGCTCTGGGTTGCGTGGCGGCCGCGGTTTACTTAACTTTGCTCGGTCCAGTAGGCATGCAAAAACTTGGAGAGATTATTCTTCACAATTCACATTATGCTATGAAAAAAATAGGGGAAATTACCGGAGTCGAAACACCTTTGTTTGAAGCGCCTCACTTTAAGGAATTTACAGTGAATGTCGACGAAACCGGAGTCGGCATAAGTGATATTCAGAAGAGTCTTATTGATTTAGGTGTTCATGGAGGAAAAATAATCAAAAAGGAGTTTCCTGAATTCGGGGAGACCTCGCTCTTCTGTGTTACGGAAATACATACTCGAGAAGATATCCTTAAACTGGTCGATGCATTGAGCGAAATTGTTGGAGGAGGAACTTGAATGATTAAGGAGTTTCATCAGGCAAAATGGAATGAACCTGTCATTTTTGAATTAGGACATAGAGGGAAAATCGGGCATCGACTTCGAGATGTGGACAAAATAATAAGAGAGGAAGTGGGAGACGTTCTGAGTAAGATTCCGTCAAACATGAGGAGAAAGAAGTCTCCTAATCTTCCGGAGATTTCTGAGGTGGAGGCAGTAAGGCATTTCACGCGTCTTTCACAGATGAATTGGGGGGTAGATTGTGGTATATATCCTCTTGGAAGCTGCACTATGAAGTATAGTCCAAAGATCAACGAAGTTATTGCCAATTTGGGTCATGTAGCAAATATCCATCCGTACCAAGATGAAAGAACAATTCAAGGTGCTTTGGAGATCATGTATAAGCTGGAGAGCTGGTTTGCGGAGATAACTGGAACACATCGTGTAACACTACAGCCTGCCGCTGGAGCTCACGGTGAATTCACCGGCATACAGATCATTCGTGCATATCATGAACTTAACAACCAGCTTGATCAAAGGACTGAAATCGTAGTGCCAGACTCAGCCCATGGCACTAATCCGGCCAGCGCAGTGATGGGGGGATTTGACTGCGTTGTTGTTCCAACAAATGAGAACGGACTGGTCGATATAGACGCTTTGCAAAATGCAGTCTCGGAAAATACCGCAGGACTTATGCTAACCAATCCAAATACACTAGGGCTTTTCGAAAGGGAGATAGGTGATATTTCAAAAATCCTACACAGTGCAGGAGCCCTGCTATACTATGACGGAGCCAATCTAAATGCCATTCTGGGGAAAGTTCGTCCAGGAGACATGGGCTTTGATATCGTTCACGTTAACGTTCATAAAACGTTTTCGACACCTCATGGGGGAGGCGGACCTGGTGCGGGTCCCTTGGGAGTTTCCAGCGAGCTTGAGAAGTTCCTGCCCGTCCCCCTTGTAGAGTTTGATGGTGAAAAGTACTTTTTTGATTACGACCGTCCTCACTCCATCGGGAAGGTGAAGGGATTCTATGGCAACTTCGCAGTTATCGTAAGAGCCTTCGCTTACATCCTATCAATGGGACCGACGGGATTAGAAGAAGTGGCAGAGAATTCTGTCTTAAACGCCAACTACATAGCTCGGAAATTGCTAAAAACAGAGGGATATGAACTACCATATGCCCCTAAGACTCCAAGAAAACATGAGGTAGTTTTCAGTACCACACCGCTCTTGCAAAAGACTCACATTTCGGCATTGAATGTCTCCAAAAGACTGCTCGATTATGGTGTTCACGCTCCCACAAATTACTTTCCATTGATTGTACACGAGGCTTTGATGATAGAACCTACTGAAACTGAACCAGAGGAAGAGTTGAATCGCTTTGTAGATGCACTAAAGAAGATTTCTGAAGAGGCTTTTACAAATCCAGAACTCGTGCTAAGTGCTCCCCATAATACAAGCGTTTCAAAACTAGATGAAGTAAAGGCAGCTCATCCAAAGACTATGCGCCTATCTTGGCGAATGAAAGAGA
>JBHLPL010000080.1:0-9046 GCA_048939465.1 Promethearchaeota archaeon
GTTTGTTTAGATCGATGCGATCTTCAAGAGTAACAGACGCCACGACATTTTCTACCTTATAATTTATATCCCGTTTATTACTTTCCATAATCAAACTCAACCTCTAACTAGTTTGAAGGGATTTGCCATAAATCTATGGATTCTATAACGCAGAAACCATGATCGAACAGATTCTAATTGACTCTCATATTATATAATCCTTTATCTATCCTTCGCAAGAAGACTCTAGGTGGATTCATGCGGATGAGTCGTGACGCGTTCAAGTACTCTCTAGGGCAATCATGGCTGAGACCTGTTACCTAGAGGGCTAGGAAGGCCATCATAGCCAAGGTTATCCATCTGACCGGGATTATGCAACAACTTCTTGATGAGGGATACGTAGATCGACAACGCCTGCAACGCGACAAGGACGCAGAAATCTATTCAGCCACCAAGCAGCAAGTCACGAGATTCTACAAAAAAGTCAAGTCAGAAGAAGAATCACCCCATCAATCAGGAAATACCTTTTGGGGGTAGAACTACAAAACGCAGGAATAGCCAGGTACTGAATAAGATCACTCCGGCGTTCTTGACTCCGTGGGGAGACGGATTGCCATCTCAAAGCTTGAGGGAGCCAGCTCTTGTGAAAGCTAGGGTTGGTTCACAGCTGGTAACCTCATTTCTCAAAGGCTTTAAATAAAACTTGCGTAATAGTTAGGAAACGAACCCCCTCACGGGAGAAGAAGCATTTTAATAGGTTAATGAGCTAGGCATTTCATGCAAAGCCGAACGGAGGAGAATATCGCTGCCCAAGAAGAAAAAGAAGACTGAGTTGCACGTTCTCAAGGGCGTGGGTCCCAAAATCGCAGAAAAACTGAAGAAAGCTGGCTATGACAGCGTTGAGGCTCTGGCCAAGGTCAAACCAAGAAAACTTCAAGAGAAAGCAGGTATTGGCGAAAAGACCGCTACATCGTTGGTTTCTGGTGCCAAAGGTTATCTTGAAAAATCCAAAGAGAAAGTAGCTGAACCGAAAAAGAAGGTTGAGAAGAAGCCCCCGAAGAAAGAAAAAAGAGAGAAGAGGAAAAAACCAGAAAAGGAGAAAGTGAGGGAAAAGGAAAAGAAGAAAAAGAGAAAGAAAAAGATACCTAGAAAGAAGAAAGAAAAAGTCGAGAAAGAGGAAACTAAGGTAGAGGGAATCGTAGGAGAAGGTGTAATGCTTTCGTATAGGCGTGGTGGTGGGAGGATAATCTCTAATGTTGGACTGATATGGGTGGACGGGATTAGCACACATCGGAAGGGGGCTCAATTAATAGGTAAGAGAGTTATGCTGATCTACCCTAGTGGCACCACAATAAGAGGAAAGGTTATCTCCACACATGGGAAAGGAGGCACGCTACGCGTAAGATTCAACAAGGGCCTTGTTGGAGCAGCGATAGGAAGCAAGGTAAGGATTACCTGATTTGATGCAAAGCGGGTGGATGTGCTTGAGTGAGACTAAACCAAAACCTGAAATAGTAACAGAAATGAAGAGTATCTCTGATGAAAAATTAGAAGCCAAACCTATACACAGGAAAAGTGAGACTGTTTTGATATCGCTGGGAGGGGGTACAATGCTTGCGTGCATAGCCTTTGCTAATTACATAGAATGGGTTCCCCTCACTAGTATTCTTATTTATATATTGCCAATACTGGCAGGTCTAGTTCTTGGGATCGTTTCTCGGACCTTTGGACAGAGTCTCGCCGTCGCATTACTCTCGATAGTAATTCATGTTCTCATCATAACCCTGATTTTCTTTTTACCTCTGATTCTGGGAACATCGGCGATTGTTGTCGACCAAGTGGTTCTTACTATATTTACCGATGTAATTGGTTTTGTAAATATGATTCGATTGATAACGTTAACGATGGCGTCGAGCTTACTTGGGTACTTAATTTTCGGTGAAGAACGCTGAAGTTCTAGGTCACAATCCCTTCATAAACATCGGAATAGAATACGCCAACATCTTCAGCTTCGAAAAACAGGACAGACAGTCCTGCAAGGGTAATAATATACCAGTTCCATTGATCAGTGGAATTAGCCTCCAAAACAACGTCGTTTCTTTGCCCGGTAATTATGGCGTTTACCACGGTCGTCCAATTGGAACCAGGTTCGAAGTCTTGAATCGCCTGATACGTACCCACGAATACATTTATGCCATTAAGGTATAGAATAAACTGATAGAAACTCATATTGATGGGTAACGTGCCTAGATTTCTGAATGTCATAGTCACTCTCATATGCGAATTACTGCCGCTGATGCTTTCTGCGAATACTTCTGTCACAGTCAAATCAAAACTACCCAGAGCTGAACTGACTTGCACATATTGATATGCCATGATGCTAGTGAACCCAAAAGATACTAATACTACTGAGATGAAGAATATCGCCCGAAATCTCATTTATCCTCCCTCTTGGTTCTCACGATCTATCTTAGAGCAATTCGTCAAGACTTAGGAACATTTATTCCATTAGTTTATTAAGATTTGCGGTTAGTCTTTGGAATTCTCCTCAGAGATTCTTTGATTGTTTACTTGACAAAGAGAATCTTGAACTTATTGGATTTTAAGACACGGAAGAAATAAAGAATACTCTTCTGACAAGAAGATGTTTTCGTGAACCAGCCAGTTCCTGGAGAAGAATCGGATAGCTGCTCGGTCCCTGTTCGAATATTCAGCCTCAACTGAAGGAAATACCTGAATCAGAATGAGTTGGTGATTCATCATTTGGGATTCACTCACCTACGAGAGTCTGCGTTTCTTTCTTGTCATTCGGTCTAGTTCCGGGATTGCCCTTCCAATCATTCATCTTTGCCATCTTGCTGATAACAGATTTGTGTTGGCCCCTGCCTTTTGATGGTCTCATCTGACAATCCGAATCTTTCATACATTTAGAACAAAGATTCTTGTTCCATACATTGCGATAAGATTCCTTTTTGTTCCAGTCTTATCATTTCGTTCTATTCTTGTGGCTTTGTTCTATCCTGGCCATTAACCTTTTAAGCAACCTTGGCAATAAGGGATGCCGAGTTATGAGGAGGATATGAGATGAATAAAAAAGTAGGCCTCTTCCTCGGAGTATTTCTAGCGACAGCCATATTCGGTATACTTCTCCCTGCACTTCCAGTACGTGCACAACAAGAAGGTGGAATAGTCACATTCGCATGGCTGGAAGACGTAGACGATATGAATCCATGGACAGCTGATTCGGTCTGGGAAGCATACACCCAGGCTGCGATATGGGATGCTCTATGGGACACTAATCCTGACGATATAAGTGTAGATCCTTGGTTATGCCACACTTGGGTACAAGTAGATTTAGTGGGTATGGAGTGGGAGTGCTCTATATACGATAACGTGAAGTTCAGTGATGGGACTGATCTGGACATAAACGACATAGTTTTTGCCTATTATTTCGCTAAATATGCAGTCACCCGAAACACCGTAATACACAATACATATGTAGACTCCTGCACGAAACTGAACGATACTGCATTCAAGTTGGTCCTGACTGAGCCATACGCACCCTTCCCGAGAGGACTGGATCTCTTAGTAGTCAAAGCATCAGACTGGAGTAGCTATGTTGTTAACTGGGGCGGTTCAGTGGCTTCCACACCAGAACCTTGGATCATCGATAACGCGGCCCTCATCGCTGAGGATCTTCTTGGTGCCGGTGATACACTCATTGGGACTGGCGGCTTTGAGTGGATTCAGAGGATTCCTGGGCAATTCATTGAGTTAGACGCAGTTGATGACTACTGGAATCAAGATTTCCAACCACATGTAGATAAGATAGTACTGAAAATCATCTCGAACCCAGCTGCACAACTGCTGGCTGTAAAGACAGGTGAAGTTGATGCAATGGGCTGGTGGGTGCCACCTGCTCAGGTAGCAGGTCTTCAAGACCACCCAGTGGTTGGACTTATTCAAACTCCAGACTGCGGCTACTACCACCTCTCATTCAACTTCAGATTCTGGCCAATGAATCTGACATCCTTCAGACATGCAGTCCGTGCCATGGTTGATAACCATCAAATCGTCGATGGGTTCATGCTAGGAAATGGTATACCGGGAGGTTCCAATGTACCTCCACTCCTGAGCTATTGGTACTACAACTACAGTCTTGACGACTATCCGTTTATGGACTGGGATGAGAACGAGACGGTGGCACGTGCTGAGCTTACAGCTGGCGGCTGGTATGATACAAACGGGAACGGGAAGTTCGACACATGGTTTAATGGCACGCACGGACCTATTTCATTCGCGACTCTCGGAAACGGAACCGAATGGCCCAGTGGCATCACGATTCTAGCACCCTCGTACGATCCTGTACGTGTCAGAGCTTGCATGATGATCACTGAAGCTTTAGATAGGCTATTCGATGTGGATTTCATACCCGAAATCCCAGACTTCAACACCCTGGTCATCAGAGCGTTCTATAGCAACACTTTCGACATGTTCATTCTAGGATACGGTCTAGGATTTGATCCTGGAACATTCCTAAAGGGTATATTCCACAGTTCGTCCTACGGATTCTTGGGTGCAGATAACTGCTTCCCGATTCTTAATGACACGCTTGACACCGCTATCGATTACTATATGAATACGACCGGTGATTCCGTGCAGAACGGAAAGACTAGACAACAATGGGGCTGGGAAGTCCAGAAAATCCTGATCGAACAAGGACCCCAGTACGTACTGTTCTACAGGGTTAACTACCAAGCTTACAGAAAAGACCTTATAGGCGGTCTTGTTGACATGCCCAGCGGATGGCACAGCACCCAGCGTTCATTCTACAATGTCTACAGGGTAGCTGCAGTATCTGCCATTCCGACGGGTCCAGCATACACTTGGTATATCGTCGGTGGAGCCGTGGCTGTTGGTGTAATTGGTATTGCTTTGGTAGCAAGATCCAATGCAGCATTTACAGCAGAAATCAAAGAGAAGTAAGGCAAACAGATAGCAAATACATATATATTCCCCCTTTTTTTCTTATCTTGAGATTCTGAGTCTTCTAACATCAAAAAGAAGACAATATGAACTTAAAATCTAAGTAAGAACCCAAAAAGGTTTAAATATTTGGATGTATCCAGATACACAGACATCCAAGAAGTTAGCTCGAATGGAGGAAGAGCGGAATGAGCCTAGCAAAGTATGTGGCAAAACGAATAGCTACAGGGCTAATAACACTATTCTTCGTAGTTGTACTAAACTTCTTTATCTTCTGGGTTATGCCTGGTGATCCTGCAGCGCTGCTGATTTTTGGAAATCCATTTATGACGGAAGCACAGAGGCAAGCGCTGAGAGCGCAACTAGGACTAGATCGACCGTGGTATATGCTATTCTTCAGCTACATCGTTAATGTATTTACCTTCAATTTTGGGAACTCGTACTCTCAATTCAGACCGGTATCAAATATGCTGTTTGAAGCACTTCCCTATACGATACTACTGCTCGTTCCGGCGACCATTGGGTCAGTCTATCTGGGAATGAAGTTAGGCGTAAGATCAGCCTGGAACTACGGAAAGAAATCAGACCTATCAACACTGATAACGGCTTTGGTGTTCTATTCAATGCCCGTATTCTGGCTCGGAATGTTCATGATACTTATCTTTGGTTTTTACCTCAGACTGTTCCCGATAGCTGGCGTTATGAGTCCGAGGTGGTTATGGATAAGCCCCCTGGCGGATCCGCTGGGCTTTGTAGTGGATATAATATGGCACATGTTCCTGCCCTGTTTAACCCTAATACTGTTCTTGTTCGGCGGTTACTACCTCATCATGAGGAACACGATGCTCGACACCCTGACCCAGGACTATATAGTTACAGCGAAAGCAAAGGGTGCAAGCGACAGAGCGGTAATGTACAAACACGCCCAAAAGAACGCTATGCTACCAATGATAACGGTCATTGTTTTGGCTTTCGCCACTATATTTAGTGGTGCTGTCCTTACGGAGACCGTTTTCTCGTGGCCTGGTATGGGTAAGCTTATGTACAACGCAGCAATCCAGCAGGATTACCCTGTCCTGTGGGGTACGTTTAGCCTCTTGGCTATGATGGTGGTATTCGCGAATATCGTAGCAGACGTACTCTATGGATACCTCGATCCGAGAATAAAGTATTAGGAATAAGAGGAGAGAGATATAATGAGTGGACCTGAGGTTATTGAAATCACAGAAGGCGAAGAGGTGAGAGCAGGATGGCGAGGCCTGCTCAGAAAGTATAGACGCCGTTTTGGTGGGTTCTGGAAACTCTACAAGCAAAGCAAAATGGGATTGATCGGACTATCATTGCTCATCGTATTCTTGGTCATAGGTGTCTTTGCGCCTCTTATAGCACCATGGACTCCTAATGACTTCTTCGTTGGAGGGTCCTTAGAGCCGCCAAGCTTTCAACACCTTCTCGGATGCGATGAAATAGGCAGAGACCTGTTTTCCATGCTGATTTACGGTACGAGAATATCTTTACTCGTCGGTGTTCTATCATCGCTTGGCATAGTCGGGATAGGAACAGTGGTCGGCTTGGTATCAGGCTATCTTGGAGGCAAGGTAGACGAAGTTCTCATGAGGATAGCAGATGTGATCCTGATGCTTCCAGGAATTCCGCTGCTAATAGTCTTTGCTGCGATACTGGGAGCAAGTCTCACGAACATAATATTTATCATTGTGATTCTATCGTGGGCATCGACTGCAAGGGTGATTCGGGCACAAGTTCTGTCACTCAAAGAGCGTCCGTTTGTGGAAGCAGCAAGAGCCATCGGAGGAAGCGACCGTTATGTGATATTCCATCACATACTACCCAATGTTACGCCGCTAGTGTTCACCTATATGATTCTGAATATCCCCATAGCGATTGTTACTGAGGCATCCCTGAGTTTCTTGGGTCTAGGTGACATCAACGCCTCAAGCTGGGGAATGATGCTGCATTTCGCTTTCGACGCGGGAGCAATAGACACGTGGTATTACATACTCCCACCTGGGATTATGATAACAATACTAGCATTCGTCTTTGCGCTGATAGGGCATGCATTGGACGAAATAATAAATCCAAGACTTAGACAAAGATAGAGGGAGAGTACTCAATGGCACTGCTAGAAGTGAATAATCTAAAGACATACTACTATCTAAAAGCAGGCGCAGTCAAAGCTGCCGACGATGTAACGTTCAGCGTTGAAAAGGGCGAGAGCTTCGGTCTGGCTGGAGAATCTGGCTGCGGGAAGTCTACTGCTGCGTATTCTATTCTGAGAATGCCACCTTATCCCGGTAGGATTGTTGGTGGAGAGATTCTTTATGATGGAAAGGATCTGGTGAAGGTCAGCGATGGTTACATGAGGAAACAGGTACGATGGAAGAAGATCTCTATGATCTTTCAAGGGGCTATGAATGCCTTAAACCCGGTATTTAAGGTAGGAGACCAAATAGCAGAAGCCATAACCCTACATGAACGTCGTGTGAAAAAGGAAGAGTTAAACGACCGCGTGGCGAAGCTGCTTGAAATGGTAGGCATAGATTCTAAGCGGATCGAAGACTATCCCCATGAATTTAGTGGTGGCATGAAACAACGAGCAATGATAGCCATGTCTCTTGCCAACGATCCCGAACTGGTCATAGCTGATGAACCAATAACCGCGCTGGACGTGGTTGTTCAGGGACACATAATGGAACTTCTAAACAGCCTGAAGAAGAAACTCAATCTATCTTACATTCTGATTACACATGATCTATCGGTAGTGGCAGAGACTTGCGACAGAGTCGCCATCATGTACGCCGGTAAGATTGCTGAGATCGCTGATGTTACTACGATATTTAAGAACCCTGCTCATCCCTACACTCAGGGACTCATTGGGGCATTCCCGAGTCTCATAGGAGAGAAGAAACGACTAGCAGGTATTCCTGGAGCTCCACCAGACTTGATAAATCCGCCCGCCGGATGTCTATTTAATCCACGCTGTCCGTTTGTTATGGACATCTGTAGGAAAGAAGAACCGCCCGAAATCGAGATAAAGCCGGGACATACTGCTGCCTGTTGGCTGCATTCTGACAGGGTCAAGAAGGCCAAGAAGACCAAGAAATAGAAACGGAATATGGAGAGAGCCTAGATGAGCACAGACAAGGATGGTTTGCTGAGAGTCGAAAATCTCAAGAAATGGTTCCCTGTAAGGACTGGATTCTTCGCTGGCTTGTTTTCCAAGGGGCAAATCTATGCTTATGCGGTTGACGGAGTAAATTTCAACATAAAAAAGGGAGAAATCCTGTGCTTGGCCGGAGAATCTGGATGTGGCAAGACTACAGTTGGGAGGACTATTCTCAGACTAACGGAGCCGACTGATGGAAAGGTGTATTTTAACGGAGAAGATGTATTCTCAGCGGATAAAGAGCGGATGAGAAAGCTCCGTCAAAAAATGCAGATGATATTTCAAGACCCTTACGAATCCTTGAACCAACGTATGACCGTATTTGACATAGTCGCCGAACCAATAAGAATTCACAAACTGGCTGAATCCTCAGATGAACTCCAAGATAAGGTAACAAAAGCTCTGGAGGCTGCAGAACTCAGGCCCCCAAGTTTGTTCTTCGATCGATTTCCGCATGAACTCAGCGGTGGACAGAGACAAAGAGTTAATATTGCCAGAGCAATGATACTCGACCCTGAATTCATTGTAGCTGATGAGCCTGTATCCATGATTGATGTGTCAGTAAGAACAGGGATTCTGAATCTAATGATGGACCTAAAAGATGAATTTGGCCTGTGCTATCTGTTTATTACACATGACTTGGCTCAAGCTCGATATATAGCAGACAACATAGCAATAATGTACCTTGGCAAGATCGTTGGCTATGCATCCATAGAGAAAATGGTTAAATCTCCACTTCATCCTTACAGCCAAGCTCTAATATCAAACATTCCGATTCCGGAGCCGGAATTGAAGCGTGATAGGATACTGATAACTGGTGAACCTCCGACGCCTATCAATCCCCCCTCAGGTTGCAGGTTTCATCCGCGTTGTCCTCAGTTTATAGGTGACATCTGC
>JBHLPL010000081.1:0-9001 GCA_048939465.1 Promethearchaeota archaeon
ATCGCAAATCGTGACGGTACATGACAAGCTTGCCGCCAATTTTCGTGGCTTTTTCTCCATTTCCAAAGGACACTTCCCTTACAGGAGGTCTCAGCATTTCCTCCAGAGTCCCCACATTCTTCTTGTATTTCGGATCTTCATAAAGGGGAGTGCATAGCTTCAAATCGACTGTCCTCTCTGCAAGCTTTGTTGCAAGAGCCATACAGTTCTTTTCCCCACAGATTTCACAGTTTGTCTGTGGAAGCAATCGGTATACATCTAGCGGACCAATTTTCTTGACCATCGTAAGTCCCTATTCCTCTATTTTCAGATCAGCCCATCTGGCGAAGTATTCGGGATTCTTCTTTCGCTTCTCTGTTGCCCACGCTGTAATATCTTTTATAGTTTTTATCGCTGCTGGATGCATCATCATAAACAGATCCCCGCCAGCCAAAAGCAATGTCAAGGCAGTTATAGCTTCCCAAACAGGACCGCGGAATTCACGAGGTCCAAGTTCAGGAGCCTTCTTCCAAGCTTCCCGGGCAGCCCATGCATTGGTCGTACCACATGATATTGGCATTTGAAGCTCCTCATCACCAAGAAGGGCAGCTAAGCGCATTCTTTCAATTACGGTAAATGCATATTCCAGACCATAACCTAGAGCGGCTGTTGTAGGATCTATGACTATCTGTTCCCTTGGAACATAATCTAGGAGTTTTCGGTTCAGTTCTTTTTGCTGGTTGATATCAATACTAGTCCATGAAAGGACTATGTGATTATGCTTCTTAGCAGCCTCAGCGATGGGCTTATAAACATCGAGAGTAGCAGAGTTTAACATGACACGTTCTCCCTCTGATACCTCTGCAGCTTTGGCCAAAACCGGCGGATCCTTTTCAGGAGAGCCTGAGCCACCTATGATTATTGGCACTTTGACTGCCTGAAGGACTTCTTCAACAGTCTTTGCCGCTTCATTAGGTGAAGTGTCCTTAATAGCCGGGTCGGTGCCGATAAGGTGAATTGTTATCATATCTGCTCCGTACTTGTTAACGTATAGTTTTGCCCATTCACCAGGATCGTCCATAACCTCTTCTAGGTGCATTCTTATAGCTTTAGCCAAAGGAATACGTAAGTCAAATACATCAGCCGTTACTAGCGGCAGATGTGGCGTTGGCTTTTCGAAGAGGTAGAACGCAGGAGTTTTTTCACCCCCAAGAGTAAATGTATGGCTTCTGGTTCCCCCTTCGGCTTTAGTTGCTCCAAAGACTACTTCAACTACCTCTCCTGGATATTCCATGATAGGGGGTGCGAAATCGGTTTCGATTATTGAGGTGGGTATTTCAGGTTTTGGAGCAACTTCGGGAGTGGGAGGTGCCAATTTCTGAGCAAGTGAAGGAAGGATCGACTGAGCCAGGGCAGGAAGCCATAATTCCAGAGTTTCAGCCTCAATTTCCACATCATTCAGCTGAATCTCCTTAAACTCAGCGAATTTTCTCAGAATATCATCCAGAGTAAATTTGCTCTTCTTCTCCGGCATTTTCTTTACTCCTTTCTCTTAATTATCATCTTTTCAGCCCGTATCTTTACGTTCTTCAAGGTGATTTTAAGACCACCAGCTGTCGGCACACCTGCCGATATTACCGGTGTGCCGCTAACCGCCGAAAGTTCCGCAGTTAAAGGATTTGTCGAGGCCTCTGTTACTTCTGGAGCTTCTGCAACTTCCTCGGAGGGGGCCAGAGCAGCCCATCGCTCAACAACGGGATGATTCTTAGATTCAAGGAAGGCTTTTAGTTCTTCGATGTTTTTGGCATCATTTTCGGTAGGAATCTTATCTACTACGTCTGGAGGTATGAACTCCTTTACCCTGTCTTTTATAGTCTGAGGAATCCAGACTATGCGATTCCAGCCATCGTCCACCCGGAGGAATCTAGGAGAACGCATATATTCAATTGAGAGTCCATGAAACCCCTCAACCTGTCGACCTCCGGCAGTAGAATCAGCCATCGTAGAGAAAGGCAGGCCATTTATAGCCTCACCCTTGAAGTCTCGATGTACAATTCCTAGTCCATCAACTTCTGGTATGTAGAAGCCTATTGCCTCAAAACATCCACAAGATGTGTGAGGATATACAAAAGCACTATACAGGGTGACTCTTTCAATGGCACCAAGAGTCTTTTCCTTCATTACTTGATTAACACCCGAGTATTCCCCAGTAAACGAGTCAAGAAGGTCTCCCTTTTCTATTGTGAACAGAGGCCCTTTTGGATCTACTCTAGCTGCTGCTCTACCATCAAACCAACTTATGGCCCCGCAGTTTGAATATCTCTGCGGGGTTATTACACAACAGTGTGTTGGCGCAAAACTCTGACAGAGGGTGCAACCATAGAAGGCGTCTACCTTTTCATCTTCCAGACCTCTTGCCTTAGCATCTCGAGCATCATATACCTTTAAAGCTTCTGAATGTCTTTTTTTGACTTCATCCGGATCTGTTATGAAGGTTACCTGGATTCTTTCAATGATGGGAAGTTCACTCTTGAATAATCTTTGAAGTACCTTACCCAAATACTCGAACGTACTTAGTCCTTTTTTGAAAGATTTCTTACTTATTCGGATCCAAATATCATATCTTTGATTAAGATGCATAACACCCTCAAGATAGTTGGTATATTCGTGTATACGTCTCTCAATCACGCCTTCCAAGTCCTCTTCAATTTGTTTTCCAGCAACTTCAATGAGAATTCCGAAGGGGATACTGCTCCCTTCTGGGATATCCTTCAGGTCCGGTCCTATTATCGTGATTTTTCCATCTTCAATTTCGTCCATTTTCCTTGCTCTGGCTATTTCAAACTTCTGCTCTATGTTTGGTCCTCCCAACTCTGCTTGCATATCTGCTTTTCTTACTCGCTCTCCTTCGTATACCACTCCCACATCCACTGGGATATCTTTAAACTCAGACATCTTGTGTTATCACGTCCTCAAATTTGACTCAGTTTCAATGTTATTGAGTTTACCTATCATAGGCAAGATTATTCGAATGCTCCTTAAATTTTTTCCTCTAGTTTCTTTACAATCGTTTCGAGAGACTCCATCCAATCTTTTGATGACATATTTGGAAATGACCATGTAGCATTTGGCTGATAATACCTACCTAAGGAAATTGTTTTGATTTCCAGGGCGAAATTTTTCAGCGCGGAAAAGATCAGCCACTGCATGTAGTAAGGCAGTCCTAGTGAAAGTACGAGGTCATATTGTCCCTTCCCATCAAAACCTGCCCAACTGGAATCGTGAAGGCGATTTGCTATATCTACAACGGGCATGGAGATTGCCGATTTGAATCGATTCTCCAAGAACTTTCTTACTGAGTTGGCTGTTGCAACCAACGGCGTCTTTTTTGCTTTGGAAAGGCGTATTAGGTACTTTATAACTTCCTTTTTGCCACTACCTTCGGTTATTTCATGTCCGACGACAATTATGGGCCTTTTTGCCTTCTTTATCATCGAGACGACAACTTCGGGCTTTGTGATTACCAGGCTCTTTTTTGGCCCAGGTACTTCTGCTTTTTGCCAAGGCTCAGTTCTGGACATTGCTTTTCACTCTATTCTTTCTTGACGCGAATTAAGCGGGACAGAAGGGTCGGGTCTGGGATTTCCCACTCTTTCCAACCTTTCTTTTCGAGGAATTTGAGGATCTCGTCTTTCATTGTTATTGGGACGTCTGCTATTCTTCGAACATATAAGTGAATATCATCAGGAAGCCTGCCATAGAGGCGTTTATGCAGATCTACATAGTGAGTGAGCTTTATCGCTCTTCCCTTGGTTGTATCGTTGGCTCTCATACAAAGCTTTGCTGCCATCACTAAAGCTTCTTCTTTGGTTTCGGCGGCGTAAAACAGATGCTCAGGCGCCGGTCCAACGTAGACTTTTTCGCCAGTCCGTGCGTCATAGGCATACCAGTCTTCGTCCTTGTCTTGTCTTCCAAGTAGCATCCGCCGATACTTAGAGCCGTGCGGTCCCACAATTACTGGGATGCCAAGTCTCCAGAAGCCACTGGCTATTGAGGCTGCTTTTTGGGACATTGCTCCCCAAGCTATTCCCACTGCCCCTACTCGATTATGAATATAATCAGCTATTTCTTCATAATTACCTCTTAGATTTCTTTTGGCGAATATGTTTGCAATCTTGATAGCCGCACCGGATATGTGAGCATTTGAAACGCAAGAGCCAACATTCGCAACGCAACCAGCATCAAAGTCTCCAGGATATTTTTCGTAAATCGTTTGCCCTTCTTCATCCTTGTACATTCCTATTGACATAGCTGCACATCCACTAGTAACCACAATGTATCGCCTTTTTGCAAACTCATCACACATTTCTGCAACTTCTTTTCCACCGTGAGGGTAGTTGGCGCATCCAACGAAAGCAACAACTCCGGGGATTTCACCTAATACGATGGGGCGTCCCACATTTCTTATTTCTATATCTTGTATTGCTCCTCGACCTACTCGGATCTTATATTTCTCCTCTTGTGTAGTTTTTGCTGCGGATGATATTATGTAGTCATGAACAGGTATGCCTTTACGACACGCCTCCTCACAGCGTCCGCACCCTACGCATTCATCATAGATCGCTGCCAAGAGACTCAGGTCACCTTCCTTTGCAGCCTTCATAGCTTCTGAAATGAGACGACTGTCAGGACATGCACGAACACAATCATCACACTGAATACACGTTGCAGCCCCTTCAATCATTTCTTCTCGTGACGGGAGGATTTTGAATTTGGTTCTTTTTGGAGCTACCTCAAAGACAGTTTTCACTGCCACTTCTCCAGCCTTTTCAGGATCAAGAATTAATACACCAGGTGTTTTGCCCGATACCAGATCATTCACAATTTCATCAGCGGGGTCTTTGGTCCTATCCTCGAGCCCCAGGCAATTCTTTTCAGAGGTCGCTATGAGGGGTGCTTTTATCCTTTGTGCTTCCTGTAGAGAGTCTGCTCGAATACATTGCTCGTCAACAACAAGTACATCCGGAATACCACTTCTTATGAATCTCAGCTGCCAAGAGATAGGCCCAACTATCTTGGCTAAATCAGAATATCGAGTAATATCTAAAGCCGTACAACATATTCCACAGACCTCAGCTTGGTCAAGGCGACCGATGTCAGTAAGATAGTTGATTATTTCGACTGACGGAGGAACGTTATGTCCAATAACCAGAATGACAGGTTTGTCCACGTCTATCGAGCCAAAGCCAATCTCTACGAGGGGCGCTTCAGGATCTGCTTTGGGAAAATTGTATGCTGAGATTTGTGCAATGTCTGCAACTTCCATCCCCACATGATCTAGCATTCCTGCGTGAAAGACCTTAGATTCGAAGTCCAAATTATTTCCTTCTTGTCCTGTATGGGTGGCTGAGAGCATATGAGATATTTGGCCCTCCACATAATCTAAAGCTTCTTCTAGGTCACCCAAGGTTCGGGGTCTTATCCCACAGACTAAACGCGTTACTGGAGCTTCAACTTCAATTCCCGGCCCCATATCAACAGGACTGTCTTTACCAAATTTCTCGATAAGATACTCAAGCATATGTTTTGCATGACCCTCGTGGGTGGAAGCCCCTATGCATGCAGCGAGTAATACTATTCGAGACTGCTGGGCAGCCATATCCAGTCCACATGCCCCCCTTTTGCCCATGGAGAGGTCACATTTTCCAAATGTGCAGAGGCAGCATAAATCACAGAAGGGCATATAAAACGGCTTATAACGATTCAGAAGCTTAAGATCCCAACTCCTTAAATCAACCGATGACGGAAAGGGGGTAGGTCCCATAGGTTCCTCCCACGTTTCATCAGTAATTCTGCCAAGAGTAATTTCAAGATTCTTAAGAGATGCTCTTCCTGAAGTTAGTTTGTCAATTTTTATTTTAACAGAATCTTTAGCCAAATCAGTCACCCCTTCGGCAAGAAGACTAGAGTTTCTCCTACCTTAAAAAATTTGTGAATCCGTGTAAGTTTTGCCACGAGTCAACAGGGTTAGTAGACAAAATGGTAAAAAATGAGTTGATTTGTTCGCTCTTCTTGACAAAAAACTAAAGTTTAATAAGTCCAAATGGGATTTGCCAAACCGATGTTTCCATAATGTCTTCAAACAGCTGCGGGGAGAATTATGATTCCGGAGATAAAGATATATACTCTTTTAGGAGGCGAGTATGGCAACAGGATAATAGAAAACCTAGTAAAGCACGGATTCGCCTCATGGATCTTCGGGGTTCACGAATTTACTCAACCGCTTCCTTCCTTCATGGATAATCCGGAGAAATATCTGCCAAAAGAAATCCCCGATTGCACCGTGGTACTTTCAATAGGAATACACCCCGATATTGCATCAATGTTACCTACGATAGCGAAGAAGAGTGGTGCAAAGGCTGTCATTGTACCTGTTAGTGATCCGGATTGGGTTCCTTATGGAATGCAGAAGCAGATCGAAGAAGAATTGGGAGAGATGGGAGTCGGTTCAACATTTCCTCGACCGTTTTGCTCTCTTAAAGAGGTAGGCAATCCGTGGATTGATACTTGCGCTAAGCATTTCGGGCTTCCACTTCTTCGTGTCAAATTGAATGAGCAAAAGGATAGCATTCTGAGAGTAGATGTGTTGAGGGGGGCCCCATGTGGTTCTACGTGGTATGTTGCAAAGAAGTTGGAGGGGGCATCCGTAGAAGGGGCAGCTGAAAAGGCAGGAATAGAGCTTCATACCTATCCGTGTCTAGCATCGATGAAGACAGACCCTCTAATTAAGGATGCGCTTTTACATGTATCAGGATACAATGCCAAGAACGCCTTAGAAGAAGCGATAATGAGAGAACGAGAGAAGTAGAACAGCTTTGACGAGAATCGGGATGCATCCCTTGTCTCAGCTATTACATGACTCCTAGTTTTTCTAACAGTGGTCTTGGGGATGTAGTGTGGGACTGAATTCCAAGAGTAGTGTATGGATCATGGCCCAAGAGGAGAGCAACAAGCTGTGATAAATGTAGTACAGGGATTCTGCTTTTAAGCAACTCCAGAGTTTCAAGCTCCGTTTGGGCTCTGTCATAGATATTAAGGCAGAATGGGCAGATTACGAGTATCATATCTGCGTCTTCTTCAATGAAACTATCGATTTTTCTGCGGGTCACCTGCAACGACAAATCCCGATTCGTGTAACGCGAAATCCATCCACCCCCACAACACAGATTTTTCTCCTTGTAATGAACAGGAGTAGCTCCAAATGATTCTACCAACTCGTCGAGGAACATGGGGTTCTTCGGATCATCTAAGAAGACATCCGAACATGATATAGTGTAATGGCAACCATAATGAATGGCAATTCTTGTCCCATTTAGAGGTACCTGAATATTCTCTTTGATTTTATCCTTTATTTTATAGATAAACTCAGCGATGTGCCAGAATCTTATAGTCTCATTGTATCGTCGATCGATTCTTGCCAGAATCTTATTTATTCTTCTCATCAGGGAGGGATTTTCACGAGTAACAGTCTCAAAATGATTGAAAGTATTGAAACAAGCATTGCATAAGACGAGAACGTCTGATGTAAGTTCTTCGATTATGCTGAAGTTCCTGGCAACTGTGGCCAGCATGGTCTCCAAACCAGAAAGACTTGAAAAATACACATATCCACCACAACAGGTCTGGTCATCCGTGTCTACGAGCCCAATCCTCAATTTTCTTAGTATCGCTCTCGTGGACGCGTCAATTCCAGGATAGGTATCATTTGTAAGGCAACTCTTAAAGATGTAGAAAGGACCTTTGGTCGGAATCTCTTCTAGTCTCTTTTCATTCACGGCTATTCGCCTTTCTTATTCATAGGAGTGTGTTCTATGAAAAATATACATCTTTCCAGTTGTTTGTCAAATCCAGTTGCTTTAGCAATCACATTCAGTTCTCTTATTGCCTTTTTTGAGATGACCTTTTCAGGTAACCCCACTGATTTTCTGATACTTCTTATCCGTTCATCCATTCTGGTTGTGGCTCCGCTTTCGAGCATTCTTTTCCCGAATCTGATAAACATCTTGACATTCTCGCATCCAAGGCCGTGCTGAATAGCTTCAGACCTTAAAGCATGTATTAGTTTAGGAAGTTCTATTCCGTGAGGGCAGTGCAGCGCGCAGTTATAGCAGTCAAAACAATACCAGATCTCATTCCCTCCCAGCAACTCCCTTGATTGGCCAAAAAGAACATTTCTCACGATTTTCCTCATGTTGTAGGATGAATGTTGGGACGCAGGACAAATCCCTACGCATTTTCCACATTGGTAACATTTGGCAAATACGTCAGGCAGTCCCTTTTCGAGTAGTTGTTTGTAGAAATCCCAGCTCCATGATTTCGATGATTCGGCTCGCTTGTTAAACTCCAAAGCCAATGTTATCACGCCATAAAGATTTTAGGTCAGATTAATCGTATGGATTGAATAATATATCTATTGCGGTGATGAATTTGGGCATATATCACTTATTGGTTCCCAAGATTGATGTAACACTGATAACCATCAGAACGGCTGAGCAAGGTGCTGGAATTGATAAACCCATTAACGAGCGAGCCGAGCATATTGCAGTGTGCATGCTGAGCGAACAGGATTATAAGACACTGGGACTGAAGAATGAAGACAGAGTAGAAGTAAAGACACAATATGGATCGGTAGTAGTTAAGGCTATTAATTCGAATGAAATGTCAAAGGGAATTGTGGCGATCCCCGTCGGTCCGTGGGCAAGTCGTGTGGTAGGCACCTCTAAAGGTAGAGCTGTACCGCATTTTAAGAACATTAAAGCAACAGTTGAACGTACAGAAAGTGAAGTCACAGACGTTTTTTGATCCTTTTGACCTCTTTATCGATTCCTTCTACTTTTCCTAATTCCGCCCATCGACGCAGTTTCGCAGTTCTTAGCTCTTTGTAAAGAATATCGCCTATGTTTTTTAGGGTTTCTCTAGCCTTTGGACTTATCCTTGGCAATGGCTTAATTGGCATCGGCTT